>JBILCQ010000132.1:0-6360 GCA_044353065.1 Flavobacteriales bacterium
TAGTTGAAGGTAATCTAACATTAATCCTGTCGTCGGTTTACATGCCCTACTCGTGATGATTTGGATTTTTACACCGAGCACCTTTGGCGAGAACATTCAAAAGCATAGGTCTTCACTTCTCCAATCCGAAACTTCGTCCAAAGGCTCCCCTTCCCTTAGGGAAGGGGCTTGGGGATGGGTTGCTCGCTAAACGGAACACACAAGCTTTGGAACAGATGCGAAACAAGAGAAGCCTCGCCACTCGCCTTTAAGCATTCCTCCCCACACAATTCAAATCCTCAAACGCTTGCTTAAGGCGCGTCACGAAGGACTTCTCGCCTTCACGCAACCACACGCGTGGATCGTAGAATTTCTTGTTGGGTTTGTCGTCGCCGTCGGGGTTGCCGATTTGCGACATGAGGTATCCTTGCTTGCCAAGCACGTAATCGCGCACACCGCTGAGGAAGGCGTATTGCATGTCGGTATCGATGTTCATTTTGATAGCGCCGTAACTGATGGCTTCGCGAATCTCTTCTTGCGTGCTTCCGCTACCACCATGGAATACGAAATGAACGGGATTTGACTTCGTATTAAATTTTTGCTGTATGTGCTCCTGTGAGTTTTTCAGAATTTTTGGTTCCAACTTCACATTACCCGGTTTGTATACACCGTGCACATTTCCAAATGCTGCAGCGATGGTAAATCGCTTTGAAATTTTAGAAAGATGTTCGTAGGTATATGCCACTTCATCGGGTTGTGTGTAGAGTTTCGAGCTATCTACACCGCTGTTGTCGACACCGTCTTCTTCACCACCGGTAACACCCAATTCCACTTCGAGTGTGATGCCCATCTTGTTCATGCGTTCGAAGTATGCACATGAAATTTCGATGTTTTCGTGCAACGGTTCTTCGCTCAAATCGAGCATGTGCGATGAGAACAACGAATGACCATTTTTCTCGAAATACGTTTCACCGTGAGCGAGCATGCCATCCATCCATGCGATGATGTTTTTCGCGCAGTGATCTGTGTGCAGTATCACAGGCACACCATATTCCTTCGCCACCATATGCACGTGATGCGCACCGCTCACCGAACCGATGATGGACGCTTGCTGTGCATCGTTCTTCAAACCCTTTCCTGCGAAGAACGCACCACCGCCGTTGCTGAACTGAACGATGACCGGAGAGTTTACTTCACGCGCAGTTTCGAGCACTGCATTAATGCTGTTTGTACCAATCACATTGACAGCAGGAAGTGCATATTGATTTTCGAGAGCGTGATTGAACACTTCGGTTACATCATCACCGGTAAGAACGCCTGGACGGAAACGCATGGGAGGGTTGGGGTTAAGATTTTACAATTGAGGATGCGAATATAAGAAAGTGGCGAGTGGCGAATGGCGAGTGGCGAGTGGCTGCAAAGATCTGAGTTACTCTTTTTCATTCAAAAGAGCATTCATCGCATTTTACACTGAGGACTTTTTATTCGCCATTCGCCATTCGCCACTAAAAAAAGAGGGTCGAGCTTTCGCCCGACCCTCCGTCTTTTGTTTCACACAAGTGAATTACTTCACTTTTGTTGAAAGCTCAGCACCAGCCTTGAAGCGTACAACCTTCTTAGCCTTGATCTGAATTTCTTTACCGGTTTGTGGGTTACGGCCTTTACGTGCAGCACGCTTGCTCACGCTGAAAGAACCGAAACCAACTAATGCTACGCGGTCATCCTTCTTAAGGGCCTTTGTAGTGGTTTCGATGAATGCATCCAATGCCTTCTTAGCATCAGCCTTCGAAATCTTGGCGCTAGCTGCCATTGCTTCGATCAATTCTGCTTTGTTCATTTTGATAAATTTTAATGGGTTAAACATCTAAGCTTTCTGCTTAGTGAAGCGAATGTAGAATGAAGTTTCTTCTGAAAGCAAGAGCAGGAGCGGGAAATTCACTGATTTTGTTGAAAAAACACCCACTCTGTTGATAAAGCCGAGATTTCAACATAAAAAACGCCCTAAAATCGAGGAGTTCAGAGGGGTTAACAGTGACGAATGACGAATGACGAGTGGCGAGTGGCGGCGAAACACTTCCGACAAATTCGTCACTCGTCACTCGTCGTTCGTCATTATTTATTTTCGCCCCATGCTTTCCCGCCTCTACGAACTGCTCTCCGAGCATATCACCGAGCATAAGCGCAATCTGTTCGAGCGGATTCTCGCAGAGCGCACGCGCCATGTTACTCTCGTCATGGAAGATTTATATCAAGCGCAAAACACCAGCGCCATTCAACGCAGTGCTGAGAGTTTTGGTGTTCAGGATTTACATATTATCGAAAACAAACATACATTTTCACATCACAGAAGAATTTCAAAAGGTTCGAGTGACTGGCTTACAATGCACCGATACAACGAAGGCGGAATGAACAACACGGAAACTTGTTTGCGCACGCTCAAAAACAAAGGCTATCAAATTGTCGTCACAGCACTTCATGAAAAAACCATTGCATTGCACGAAGTTGATTTAAGCAAGAAGACAGCTATACTCATGGGAACTGAGCTTTCCGGCGCGTCGGAAAGCGCCATGCACATGGCCGATGTTTACATGAAAATTCCTACTGTCGGATTCACGGAAAGTCTTAATGTGAGTGTTGCTTCAGCGATTATCATGCAACATCTCACACAGCGCATGCGCGATGAAAATCAAACCTGGCAGTTGACTGATGACGAAAAGCTTCACCTGAAAATCGAATGGGCCAAACAATCGATTTACTGGAGTAAGTATATTGTGGAGATGTGGGAGAATGGGGAGTTGAGAGTGACGAGTGACGAGTGATGAATGGCGAGTGGTGAATATCTAGTGCCGGTCAAACGATTCCGACGAATTCGCCATTCGCCATTCGCCACTAGTCAATTTTCGCAGTACGTTTGACCCAAACCAACACCATGACCAACACCACACGAGGCTTGTCGCTTTTTGCGCTCACCATGATTGCCATCGGAGCAACCATCGGATCGGGAATCTTTAAAACACCTGCCGGCATTGCCGCGAAAGTCGGAGACAATCAAACCATCATTTTACTTTGGATTCTGGGAGGCGTTGTTTCGCTGCTCGGTGCTTTGGTGTTTGCCGAATTGGGTTCGAGATTCTCGAATGCGGGAGGTGTATACACGTATCTCAACAAAGCATATGGGCCTCTTCCGGGCTTCTTGTATGGCTGGTGTTTGCTCACTGTAATCAGCAGCGGAACCATTGCTGCCTTGTGCACTGTATTTGCCGAAAACTTGGGCTACTTCATACACATTCCGGATGGCGGAGAAAAGTATGTAGCGATGGCTTCCATCGTGGTGCTCACTCTCTTCAACACGTTTGGAATAAAACTGAGTGAGTGGTTTGCCAACGTGGGAACAGTTTTGAAAATAGTGGGCATTTACGCGTTATTGTTGCTCGCGCTTGTGCTTGGAGATAAAGCATTGTTTGCTGCTGAAGCTGTCACTGCTATTAATTCAACTCCACCCGCTCCTGATAATCTCGCGGGTGCTTTTGTAGGTGTGTTGTGGTCATACACAGGCTGGCATTATGCGAGTTTCGTTTCCGGCGATGCACTCAATCCAAAACGCAATATTCCACTTGCGATGATACTTGGAACAGGCGCCGTGACACTCACCTACGTGCTTTGCAATATGGGATACTTCAAAGTGATTGATCACGATACGATTGCATCCTTCAGCGATTCATCCAATCCGAAAGTGGTGGCTGTAGAAGTAATGAATGTGATCATGCCTGCAGCGAGTTACTTAATGCCTGCACTCATTGCATTGTCTGTGTTCGCATGCGCCGGATTGTACATTCTTTCAACGCCACGCATCTTTAATCAAATGGCCAGCGAAGGACTTTTCTTCTCTGCGTTTGCGAAGAAAGATCCGCGCTTCGGTGTGCCTGTTAACGCCATCATTCTACAATCGGCCTGGGCTATGATTCTTGTTTACCTGTGGGGTTCGTTCAGTAGCATCATCGAATACGTGACGTTTGTTGAATGGCTCTTCTTGCTTACCGCCTGCATTGGAATTTTCATCGTACGAAAAAAATATGCGCACGAAGAAGCTCCATTCAAAGTTCCCTTCTACCCTATTCTTCCGTTGCTTTTCATTGCTGTCATTGGCTGGTTCATTTTCAAAAATGCACTGGCTGATAAAGCCGAGTACTACGCCGGATTGGCTGTGATACCGGTGGGGGTAGCTGTGTATTATGCGTTTAAAAGGGCTAAAAATTAATGACGAGTGGCGAATGGCGAGTGGCGAGTAGCAAGTCAAACTGCTCATTCGCCACTCGCCATTCGCCACTCGTCATTCGTCATTATTTTCGCACCATGCAGCGACTGAAAAAAACCCTCGGCGTTCGGCTCTTTCATCAGGAAGCCGAACCTCTTCGTTTGCGCAAAGGATGCAACTTCCACTCTGCGGAGCGCGTAGCATTTATCTATCTCGACAGCGATGAAGAGTTTTTCAAATCGCTCAAGAAATACGCGAAATACCTCAAGGAAAATTTTAATATCAAATCAGTCATGATGATGGGATTTGTGGATCAGCCCGACAAGAAAATCCCCATCTGGCAGCAGCATAAACTGGAGTCAGACTTCTTCTCACGAAGCAATCTCAACTGGTACCTAAAACCCGTGAGCGGTGTAAAGAACTTCATTGAAGACGACTTCGATATTCTGATTGATTTCAGCGGAGGAAATACCCTTCCACTCAACTACGTTTTCAAAGAAAGCAAAGCCAAAATGAAGGTGGGAGCACTTGGAAGTCGCGCCGCACGCAACTGCGATTTCATTCTCAACATGGGCAATCAGTTTGGTGTCGACAAATACATTGTTCAACTCAACGCTTACTTAAGCAACCCGAAAATTAAATAAATGAACACGCTGAAAGGCCTTGGAGTAGCCATGGTTACTCCATTCAAAAAAGATTCGACCATCGACGTAGATGCGCTGAAAGTACTCACCAATCACCTCGTTGAAAATGGCGCCGATTACCTCGTTGTGATGGGCACTACCGGGGAAACTCCGGTGCTCAACAAAGAAGACAAGAAGTTGGTGCTGGAAACAATTCTGGCTACCAACGCAGGCCGCAAGCCAGTAGTGCTCGGCATGGGAGGCAACAACACACTCGAACTTTGTGCGCAACTAGAGCGCATGGAGACTACCGGTATAAGTGCTATTCTTTCTGTTTCTCCTTACTACAACAAGCCAACACAAAACGGATTGTTTGAGCACTTCAAAGCCGTGAGCGAACACTCCAAACTCCCCATCATACTTTACAACGTTCCCGGGCGCACCGGTAGCAACATGACAGCTGACACGACATTGCGCATCGCCTTTGATTGCAAAAATGTTATTGGTATTAAAGAAGCCAGCGGCAATGTTGAACAAGTGATGTCCATCATCAAAGACCGCAAAAAAGATTTTCTCGTTATCAGCGGCGACGATGCCATCACACTTCCCCTCATTGCATCGGGAGCCGACGGAGTAATCTCGGTTGTCGGCAACGCTTTTCCAGCTGAGTTTGGCGCGATGGTTCATCATGCCATGAAGGCTGAATTACACGAAGCACGCATACTTCATTACCGACTTCTGGAAATTACGCAACTCATGTTTGCAGAAGGGAATCCGGCGGGTGTTAAAGAGGTTCTTTCGCATCTCGACATTTGCGAAAACTATTTGCGCTTGCCTCTTGTACCTGTTTCGCAGACCACATCAGAACGCATGCGCCGAGTGATGATGGATGAGGAGCTCATCAAGTAGGGTATAGGGGCGATTAGCGAGCGGCGAATGGCGAATGGCGAATGGCAAGTGTCAAAGGAAATAAAGCACTGTCTTTCCCTTCGCACATCGGACATCGTCCTTCTCCACTCGTCACTCGTCACTCGTCACTCGCCACTCGCCATTCGCCATTCGCCACTCGCCATTCTCACTTCGTACTTTCGCATCATGCAATCAGATGAACGCCTCGACATCCGGCCATGGAGCATGGCAAAGGTGGCAATACCCGTGAGTCTTGGAATCTTTGTTCAGTTCATAGTAGTTCTCATCGACAATTATTTCGTAGCACAGATAGATGGCAACGCCATGAGTGCCGTTGCATTTGTAGGTCTTATTTATCTGACGCTGGCAATGATTGGAGTTGGACTTGGAAACGCTACTCAAATTCTTGTTGCTCGAAGAAAAGGCGCCGGCGAATACCACTTGGTTGGTCAAGTACTCGGCAATTCATTCTGGCTCGCTTTTCTAGTTGGCATTATTCAATTTTCACTGCTTTTCTTGCTCATGCCGGGCATAATCGACGCAACGATAGAATCGAATGAGGTGCGCCATTACATGCATGAGTTCATCACCTGG
>JBILCQ010000133.1:0-6254 GCA_044353065.1 Flavobacteriales bacterium
AGATGAACGATTCACGATATACCCGACGCGGAGTGTCTGCACAAAAAGAGGATGTGCACGCTGCCATAAAGACGTTGGACAAGGGTTTGTACCCAAAGGCCTTTTGTAAAATAGTTCCCGATTATCTGTCTGGTAGTGAAGAGCATTGCCTCGTTATGCACGCCGATGGTGCTGGAACTAAGTCATCATTGGCTTATGTGTACTGGAAGGAAACAGGAGATTTGAGCGTGTGGAAGGGTATAGCCCAGGATGCACTTATCATGAATCTCGATGATTTGATGTGCGTGGGAGTTACGGACAATATCTTGCTGAGCAGTACCATTGGTCGTAACAAAGGACTTATACCGGGCGAGGTGGTTAGTGCAATCATTAACGGCACCCAAGAATTGGCCGATGAGCTTACCGAGTTGGGTGTGCGTGTAACGGTAACAGGAGGAGAGACTGCTGATGTGGGTGATTTGGTGCGCACTGTTATTGTTGATTCCACGGTTATTGCTCGCATGCGTCGTGATGAGGTAATCGATAATTCGCGAATTGGTGCAGGAGATGTTATTGTTGGTTTTGCTTCATTCGGACAAGCTACCTATGAAGGCGAGTACAACGGAGGTATGGGAAGCAATGGCTTGACCAGCGCAAGGCATGATGTTTTTTATAAGAGTCTGGCTGAAAAGTATCCTGAGAGTTATGATCCATCAGTGCCTTCCGATTTGGTCTACACCGGCTCCTACGCTTTAACTGATTTGGTAGAAGATGCTCCAGTGAATGCCGGGCGTTTGGTCTTGTCACCCACGCGAACTTATTTGCCCGTTGCTGCGGCAATTCTGAATGAAATGAGATCGAAGGTTAATGGCATGGTTCATTGCAGCGGTGGCGGACAAACGAAGGTGCTTCATTTTACGGATAATGTGCACGTGATAAAGGATCATCTATTTGCAACGCCCCCTTTGTTTCGAATGATTCAAGAAGAGTCCAAAACTGCGTGGCAGGAAATGTATCGCGTGTTCAATATGGGACATCGCTTGGAGATATACACCGATGCCGAAAGCGCGAATCGAATGATAGAAATAGCACGTAGTTTTCATATTGATGCTCAAATAGTCGGGCGAGTGGAGGCATCGTCAAAGAAGATGCTCACCATTCAAAGCGAGCACGGAGAGTTTATTTACGAATCATAGAAGAATAGAATATGCAAGATCTGTTGGATCGATTGTCAGCCATTGTTGACCGCCATAATGAAGTAGGAAAGATGATAACAGACCCGGATGTAATTTCGGATATGAAGCGCTATCCAACGCTCATGAAGGAATACAAAGATTTGGGCGTGTTGGTCGACAAGTATCATGAATACAAGAAGGTGAATGATGACCTTAAGGCAGCAAAGGATATTTTGTATTCGAATGAAGATCCCGATTTGAAGGAACTCGCGCAGGAGGAGTTCGATACGCTCACACCCATCAAGGAAAAGATGGATGAGGAAGTGAAGTTCATGCTCATACCGAAAGACCCGGAAGACACGAAGAACTGCATCATGGAAATTCGCGCGGGTACCGGTGGCGACGAAGCTTCCATTTTCGCCGGCGATTTATTTCGCATGTATACGCGCTACATCCAGAATCAGGGATGGAAGTATGAGGTGCTCAATTTGAATGAAGGGACTATGGGAGGCTTCAAGGAAGTCTCCTTCGAAATTGTAGGTGCAGAAGTGTACGGCACATTGAAGTTTGAAAGCGGCGTGCATCGCGTGCAGCGAGTGCCCGAAACCGAAACACAAGGGCGCGTGCATACGAGCGCAGCAACCGTTGCTGTGTTACCCGAGGCAGAGGAGTTTGATGTAATAATCAATCCAGCAGATATTCGAAGAGACACCTACCGCGCAAGTGGTGCGGGTGGACAGCACGTAAACAAAACAGAGTCTGCAGTGAGACTCACGCACATTCCTACAGGCGTGGTTGTGGAGTGTCAGGAGGGACGTTCGCAGCACGAAAACCAGGAAAAGGCAATGACCATGCTTCGCACCCGGATCTTTGAAGCGGAAGTGAATCGCAGACAAGAAGAACGAGCACGTATGCGTAAATCACTCGTGAGCACGGGCGACCGTAGCGCGAAGATTAGAACGTACAATTATCCGCAGGGCCGTGTTACCGATCATCGCATCAATTTGACTCTTTATAATTTGGATGCGGTGATGAATGGTGAAGTGGCAGAAATAATTGAAGCGCTCAAACTTGCCGAGAATACCGAGAAGCTCAAAGAGGGAAGCATGGCCTGATGAGTTTGTCAGCGCGATTCATAGAACCTGCGGAAACGCAATCATTGCGACATCGCGTGCTTTGGCCGCATTTGTCATCCTCGGAAGTCTGCGTAATCGATATTGATAATCGTGAGGATGCTTTTCATGTGGGTGTTTTTCAAGGTGAAACGTTAATCAGTATCGGTTCTTTTTTTAGAATGTTATCGCCACGACTGGTGGAGCAAAACCAGTATCGGCTTCGCGCTATGGCAACGGATCCTGATTATCGTCGAATGCATGCAGGAGACCATCTCATTTCGTTTGCGTGCGAAGAGCTGCGCAATCGAAATATCGGGGTGTTGTGGTGCGATGCTCGTTTAGTGGCTGTTCCATTTTACGAAAGCATCGGATTTTCGAAGTTTGAAGATGTTTATGAAGTGCCTCTCATCGGCCCGCATCATTTTATGTGGAAGGAATTATGATTTGTCTTCGTTGACGCTGCGAGCGTTTACATTTGCGTCACCAAAATTTTCATTATGCCTCATATTTCATCGAAAGCCGTTGCTATGCCGGCTTCTCCGATTCGTAAACTGGTCCCCTTTGCAGAAGCTGCTAAAAAGAAAGGACGTAAGGTGTATCACCTCAACATCGGTCAACCCGATATTGAAACGCCTGAAGTAGTTCGCAACAAGATGAGGGAGCTTGATTTAAAGGTTGTCGAATACAGCAACAGCGATGGAATTGCAGCGTATCGTCAGGGTCTCTCGAAGTACTATGCTTCGAAGTCAATCGACTTGACACCGGAGCAAATCATGGTAACCACGGGGGGAAGTGAGGCATTGGTTTTTGCTTTCATGACGTGTTTCAATCCAGGAGATGAGGTAATCATTCCCGAACCATTTTATGCGAACTACAACGGCTTTGCAGTAATGGCCGGTGTTACGGTTGTGCCCGTAATGAGTTCCATCGACACGGGTTTTGCATTGCCTCCCATTGATGCTTTTGAGCAATTGATTACTCCGAAGACCAAGGGAATTCTCATATGTAATCCGGGTAATCCAACGGGTTATTTATACAGCAAGGCCGAGCTCGAGCAGCTTCGCGATGTTGTAAAGAAGCACGACTTGTTTTTGATGGCCGATGAAGTATATCGTGAGTTTGCCTACGACGGCGCTGTGCCCAGTAGTATCTTGAATCTCGATGGACTCGACGATAATGCGATTATGATTGACAGCGTGAGCAAGCGTTACAGCATGTGCGGTGCGCGCATTGGGGCGATGATTACGCGTAATAAGGAAGTGATGGCATCAGCGATGAAGTTTGCGCAGGCTCGTTTGTCGCCACCTACTTTCGGACAAATGGCATCATTGTATGCGCTCGAAACTCCGCAGTCTTATTTTGATGACGTAGTAGAGGAATATGTAGAGCGCAGAAATATTTTGATTGACGGCCTCAATACTATTCCCGGTGTGATTTGTCCTAAGCCCAAAGGAGCTTTCTATTGTATCGCAGAATTGCCCATTGATGATAGCGATCGATTCTGTCAATGGATGTTGGAAACTTTTGAATACAACAATCAGACAGTGATGATGGCGCCGGCAACAGGTTTTTACTCTAAGCCTGAGCCCGGAAGAAAGCAAGTGCGTTTGGCCTATGTGCTCAATAAGGAAGCGTTGAAAGCCTCGGTAGAAGTATTGCGAGAAGCGCTGAAAGTGTATCCAGGAAAAACGATCTAATTTTATTATCCATATTGAAATAAGAAAGGCTGCCAATTGGCAGCCTTTCTTCCTTAACGAAAACCAAAACTATCGGGTGAACAACAGTTCACGCATTTTTGGAAGCGGCCATGATTCGTCTTCTGTAATGAGTTCGAGATTGTCGGCAGCATCGCGAGCAGCATCCATCAATGGTTTTACTTTATTGCTGTATGCTTCAGCTTGCTTTTCGATGTCGAATTTCGATGCTTTTGTGCGCTCCGCATTCATCTTGTCGAGTGCGTCCTTGATGTTGTTGACTTCAATCGATATCTGTTTGATGAGATCTGTTTGCGCGCGCGACAATGTTTTTGCTTCGGCAGCAGAAAACACTTCTTTCAAACCAATCACGTTGTCGATGAGTTTCGTCTGGTAGTCCAGCGCTGCTGGAATGATATGATTCACTGCGATGTCGTTGGTGACACGTGCTTCGATTTCACGCTTGCGAACGTAAGTCTCTACTTCGATTTCGTAACGGGCGTGAATTTCTTCGTGTGTCAGAACGTTGAGCGTTTCAAACATCTTGTTCACGTCCTTGTTCTTCCACACTTTCAATGCGCTTGGAGTGTCTTTCAAATTGCTCAAGCCGCGCTTTGCTGCTTCTTTCACCCATTCATCGCCATAGCCATTTCCTTCGAAACGAATCGGCTTGCTGATTTTGATGAGACGCTGCAGCTCTTTCAAGATAGCTTCGTCTTTATCGTCGCCTTTCGCGATTCGTGCATCGACATCCTTTTTGAATTGAATGAGACGGTTAGCTACTATGGTGTTGAGCACAATCATCGCATTGGCGCAGTTGGCACTGCTTCCCACCGCGCGGAATTCAAATTTGTTTCCGGTGAATGCGAATGGTGAAGTACGATTGCGATCGGTATTATCAAGCAATGCCTGCGGAAGTTTACCAATGTTTAGTTTCAAATCGGTCTTGTCTTCCGGAGTCATTTTGCCGGCTTTGATGTTTTTCTCCAAATCATCGAGCATGCGACTAAGGTGCTCACCCAGGAAGGCCGACATAATTGCAGGAGGCGCTTCATTGGCACCGAGGCGATGGTCGTTTCCAACGGTTGCAATCGACGCGCGCAATACATCCGCGTTTTCATGAATGGCAGCGACCGTGTTCACGAAGAAGGTGAGGAACTGCAAGTTTGTCTTCGGATTTTTGCCCGGCTTCAACAGGTTGACGCCCGTGTTGGTGCTCAGCGCCCAGTTGTTGTGTTTTCCACTTCCATTAACACCTTCAAAAGGTTTTTCGTGAAGGAGAATGCGGAAGTTGTGCTTGCGTGCCGTTTTCTCGAGAACGTCCATCACCAATTGGTTGTGGTCGTTCGCAAGATTTGCCTCTTCAAACATGGGAGCCAATTCGAATTGGTTTGGCGCAACCTCGTTGTGACGAGTCGTTACCGGTATTCCGAGCAAGTGCGATTCGTATTCGAACTCTTGCATGAAAGCCATTACGCGCTCGGGAATACTACCGAAGTAGTGGTCTTCCAATTGCTGGCCTTTAGCAGGGCGTGCACCAAATAATGCACGACCTGTCATGGCGATATCGGGACGAGCGTTGTGCAGTGAGCTGTCGATGAGGAAGTATTCTTGTTCCCAGCCAAGCGTTACCGATACTTTATTCACGTCTTTATCGAAGTATTGGCAAACACCGGTTGCAGCGTGATCAACGGAATTCAATGCGCGGAGCAGTGGCATTTTATAGTCAAGCGCATGTCCTGTGTAGGATATGAAAATAGTAGGTATGCAAAGTGTGTTACCTACGATAAACGCCGGTGATGATGGATCCCATAGCGTGTATCCTCGTGCTTCGAATGTGTTGCGAAGACCACCATTCGGAAACGATGATGCATCGGGCTCTTGTTGTACGAGCATGGTGCCATCAAATTTTTCCAAGGCGCGGCCATCCGTCAACGGTTTGAAGAAGCTATCGTGTTTTTCAGCGGTTGTTCCTGTGAGTGGCTGGAACCAGTGTGTATAGTGAGTTACCCCTTTTTGTATAGACCATTCTTTCATGGCAGCCGCTACGTGATCTGCTGTTTGACGATCGATGCGGATACCACTGTTGATGCAATCCATCAATTTGTCATATGCATCATCCGTGAGATATTCACGCATTTTGTGGTAGTAGAAAACGTTGGCGCCGAAATATTCGCTAATGCGAACACCTTTGATTTCGAATTGCACAGGCTGACGTTCGTGCAGTTCAGAAAGGGCTTGAAAACGAGTTGAAGACATAGGTAATTCGGTTTTTTTGATTAAAAATTGAA
>JBILCQ010000134.1:0-6227 GCA_044353065.1 Flavobacteriales bacterium
TGCTGATCAGCGAATGAAATGGGTAACGAATGCCTTTGTTGACCTTGCCCATGTTCGAGTAGAATTGTATGAAGGATTAACAGTCGATTTTTGCAAGAGGAATCAGGCAAATTACATACTGCGTGGTGCCCGAAGTGCAGCCGATTTTGAATACGAACGCTCCATCGCATTGATGAATAAGTCACTTTCAGATGAGGTAGAGACTGTCGTTTTATTCGCCGACGCTCAATGGATACCACTGAGCAGCACAATCATTCGAGAGCTTATTAAAAATAAAGGTGAAGTCTCTCAGTTCTTGCCGCAAGGAGTTCATGTCTATGAATAATGCACTGTGTTTTCTTATAGGGTTTCTTTTGTCTTTTAGCGCATCTGCTGAAGTTACAAAGGTGCGAGGTGTAGCGACTGGATATGAGGGGAAATTGGTCGCTATCGTTGGTGTGCAGGATGAATTTTCGGGTAAGAGGTTTGTGCTTGGACAATCCGAAATTGATGAGTCCGGTCATTTTGAGGTGGAGTTTCATGTTACGTGCACGCAGAGAGTTTACATTCATATTCAACGATTGGAAGCCCCCATTTTCGTTCAGCCGGGAAAATCTTACTCAGTGGTTTTTCCGAAAATGGAAAAGGTCGATTACAAGCGTTTTGACAACACCGAAGTGAGTTTAGAATTAATCGGACTTCCGGAAGATGATGTCAATCTTGTGATAAGAAAGTTCAATTCAGATTACGCCACCTTTCTACGAGATCATTTTTATGATTTCGCATTGGATGAATATCGGGGCGCTCCTGAGTACATTCAATTCAAACAAAATCAAAAGGAAAATGTTGACTTGTACCAGCGAAGATCGGTTGTCGACACCCTCAATAACAGCTTGGAAAAGGGTTTTAGCAGGTGGGTAATGAGTTTTGAAGATTCAGTTAACTCGTCAGCTAATCATTCAAGCGATACACTTTTTACCCAGGCATATAAGAAATATGCTTGTGCTGAATTGCATCTCCTTTCCGGTTTGAAACGCGCAGAATTGTATAGGCGATACTTCTATTCCGATTCTATTCTGGAGCATAATCCGGCCTTTTGTAATTGTTTTCGGCTGTTTACTCAGAATTGCCTGATAGGCCAATCGGCCGCGACCCAGGCCGCCATAAAAAGGGCTATTGATCTAGATCGCGACCTGTTAACCTTATCAGAAGCTATTAATCCTGAGATGGGCCTGTCTTCGGGAAAAATGAAATGCCTCGCTGCACTAGTTGCATTAAAGGACGTTTCCAACAAAGGTGTATTTGATCGAACCTCGATTGAATTGCTACTCGAAAAAGTTGCAACCGGTGATTCTGTGTTAGACTCGTTAGCGTCAGCATCACTCTTTCAAATGAGGCGATGTCACAAAGGATGGAAAATTCAGGATTTTATTTTTTCTGACGAAAACCAAGACCGATGGAAATTATCAGATGCGAGTGGCTTACCCATTTACATGTTGTTTTTTGCTACATGGAGCCCTGCTTCTATGAAGGAGATTCAAGTTTTGAGTCGTTGGCAGGAAAAATACAAAGGCCGTGTTCAGATGATTGCTGTTTGCATGGACGATGATTACAAAAACTACCGTCGCTATTTGGAGGGTAACCTAAAGATTCCTCTTACTGTTTTATTCGGAAATGCTGAGCCCTTCATTCATGAGAAACTTAATATCAAAGCCATTCCGCATTTCATTCTTCTTGATGAGAAAGGGGTTGTGCAGCTAGACCATTGTCCTTCACCGACAGATTATACTTTCGAGGCAGCGATCAATCGAGTTGTTGAATCAGGGAAGAACTCGCATCAAGGTCCTCGAACTTGGAAAGGGCATTAAATAACATGGCTGATACTCTGCACTCCGGCGTATCGATCGACAACGAATCCTTCACCCAGTAGGAAACCGCAGGGCCGTCCGAAGCTGAGTGCTTTTCCGTAGAGAAAATCGAAAAACTCCTCGCCTGAAATGGGCGTTTTTGGTTCCGACGCATCCGGGTCATAAAACTGTGAGCCGTAACACTTCAGCACATTCACTTTTTTCTCCCAATACCCTGACACATTGACCACGAAACTCGGATTTACATGGTAATCCTGGATATACATGAAAACCGATTGTGGTCTGAAGGCGGGTTGTAAAACACCATCAAGCGTTGTCTCCAATTTGACTAATCCTGAATAGAAACAAGCTTCGCGAACTAGAACAGATGCTTTAGCATGATCAGGATGCCTATCATTGGGTGAATTGACTAACACTGTGCGTGGTCTGTATTGACGGATCTTCTCGATAATCTTGAGTCGATGCCATTCGTCGTTTTGAAAATGGCAATCACGAAATTCCAGATTTTCACGGATTGAAAGACCGAGAAGACGGCTCGCTTGCTCGGCTTCCTTTATGCGACTTTCCTTGCTGCCTCGGCTTCCAAGTTCGCCGGCAGTAAGATCAACAATGCCTACCTTTTTACCCTCTTCGATTGCCTTTAGGATAGTTGCACCGCAACTTATCTCCACATCGTCGGGATGTGCGCCAAAGGCGAGTATATCTAATGTGAATTCGCTCATACAAATTTGATGGACGGCAAAAGTACAGGCTCGTATCACCTTTATGAAATTGATGTGAATCAAGAAGTTCTGTCCGTCTTTTCCGGGTGATTGGTCGAAATTAACGTTTCATTTAGAACTTGTGTGCGCTTTGTCTTCAAAAAATACCCGTACTCTTTCTATTTTCGCCACGCTTTGAAAAAACCAATTCAGTTAACCTGCATACTTTTCTTGCTAATCGTCTCTCGCTCAGTTTTTTGGGCCCAAGAGTTCGATGAAGAGCTCTTCTCCGAGATAGAAATTCTCGAAGGTGACTCTGCGTTGCCGCATGCAGGAGGAGCAACAGAGGAAGAATTGAATGCATTAGCCCTTTTCAACGATAGAGAAGCTGAGCTTCAGCTTTTTACTCAACAAGATTCCATTCAAATTATACCTGCCTACGAGGCATATTATAGCTGGGACACTAAAAACTTGTTCGCCAATAGGGCTGACCTTTCCTCGATTGGAAATGGAATTCAATTCCAGCTTGCCTATGGCGATTGTGATTTTCATTACCCTGCCGCCGGCATGATGACATCCCCGTTCGGGCCTCGTTGGGGAAGAATGCACTACGGTCTCGACATTGATTTGGAGGTTGGTGATAATGTTTTCGCGGCTTTCGAAGGCATGGTGCGAATTTCCCAATACCATTCAACCTATGGCAACGTGGTAGTTGTGCGCCACAACAACGGCTTGGAAACGTTGTATGCTCACCTATCTCAGCGAAAGGTAATCCCAGGTGATCACGTTGAAGCCGGAGATATCATCGGCTTTGGTGGAAATACGGGAAGATCCTATGGTGCTCATTTGCATTTTGAGTTGCGATACAAAGGACAGGCTTTTGACCCCTTGCTCGTAGTGAATCCATCTGCTCAGGCCCTACTATCTTCGTCGTTTACCCTTCTTCCCATTCATTTTGAAGAGTCGGGTGTTTCGCCACAAACCATTGCTGCGAGAAAGGCCTCAAGTAGCAGCAGCAAATCCTCGAAATCAAAATATCACGTCGTTAAAAGAGGTGACAGTCTCTATTCGATTGCGCGCAAGAACGGCACTTCCATAAGAGCTCTTTGCAAGCTAAACAGAATTAAAGAAACCGGCACGCTGCAGTTGGGTCAGCGCATCAGGTTGAAGTAGGCCGGTTCTGATTTATTTCAGGATAAAGAATGCTTTAATTTATTGAACCATTCAGGTAAGCGTTTGTTTATTGTATACCTTTCAACGTTAAACAAATGCAAGGCACGCCCGTTAAAAAAATCGCTGTCATTGGAGCCGGATTCGCCGGTTTAGCTTCAGCGTGTTCGTTGGCGCAAAAGGGCTTTGCGGTTACACTCCTGGAGAAAAATGCGGAAACGGGAGGTCGTGGCAGAGTGTTTAAGCACCAGGGCTACACCTTCGACATGGGGCCCTCCTGGTATTGGATGCCGGAGGTATTCGAGCAGTTTTTCAATCGATTCGGTAAAAAAGTGAGCGATTACTACACGCTGCAACGTCTTGATCCATCGTATCGGGTTTTCTTTCGCGATGGTGCTCCATTGGATGTTCCCGCTGCCTATGAGGAGTTCAAGAAAATGCTCGAAGGCATTGAGCCGGGAGCATCCATAAAGATTGACCGATTCATGGCGGAGGCGAAAATCAAGTATGATGTGAGCATGGCCGACTTCGTTTGGAAACCGTCACTCAGTATTCTTGAGTTCGCGCAACCTCGTTTATTGATTGAATCATTTAGACTTCATCTTTTTTCCGGTTTTACCGATCACGCCAAAAAGTTCTTTTCGAATCCTAAAATCATTCAATTACTGGAATTTCCAATTCTTTTTTTGGGGGCGAAACCGGAAAAAACACCTGCGATGTATAGCATGATGAATTATGCCGATATCATGCTTGGAACTTGGTACCCCAAGGGTGGTATGCATAAAATTGCTGAGGCAATGACCCGACTTGCCACCGAATTAGGTGTTCGGATTGTGACTTCGAGTCAAGTAAACTCAATTGACGTATCACAAAACGAAGCTCATGCAATTTCATTTGACGGACAAACGGAGCGCTTTGATGCGGTAGTTGCCGCTGCCGATTATCACCACGTAGAGTCTAAATTGCTCGCGAAGGAACATAGAACGTACAGCGACGACTATTGGCAACGTCGCGTAATGTCTCCTTCATCCTTGTTGTTCTACGTTGGCGTGAATAGAAAAGTGAAAGGAATCCTTCACCACAATCTGTTTTTCGACGAGCCATTTGACCGTCATGCAAGCGAGATTTATGATTCTCCGGCATGGCCCGAAAATCCGTTGTTTTACCTCTGTTGCACTTCGTCAACAGACCCGTCGGTTGCCCCGGAAGGAAAAGAAAATCTGTTCCTTTTAATTCCTGTTGCAACCGGTCTTACCAGTACGGAGGAAGATAGAATGCGTTACCTCAAAATGTGTTTAGAGCGCATCAAAAAGCATACGGGGGAGGATATTGAAGCAGATATTGAATATGTGCGTTCATATGCTCATGAAGAATTCATTCATGATTACAATGCCTTTAAAGGAAATGCGTATGGTCTTGCCAATACACTCATGCAAACCGCAATCATGAAGCCTCGCATGAAAAGTAAGAAGGTTAAAAATCTCTTTTTTACAGGTCAATTGACCGTGCCCGGCCCGGGTGTTCCACCTAGCATAATCAGCGGTCAAATAGTGGCCGATGAAGTAGAGAAATATTTTCACAAACGATAATCACAACCATGTCTCATAACCAGCGCGAAATATTCGACATCGTTTCATTCAAAGCCAGTAAGACGGCAACACAGGCTTACAGCACAAGCTTTAGTGCAGGAATTCGCTTATTGCATCAGCGCTTTCAGAATGCCATTTATGGCGTGTATGGTTTTGTGCGTTATGCCGATGAGATTGTTGACACCTTGCACGAGTTCGATAAGGAAGAGCTCATGAGCAATTTTCGCCGTGATACCGTGCATGCCATTGAACATAGAGTGTCACTCAATCCTATTTTGCACGCATTTCAAATGGTGTATCACCAATACAGTTTTGATTTTGAATTGGTCGATCGTTTTCTGATTAGCATGGAAATGGACCTTCAGCAGAAGGAATATGACCGCGCCGGATACGAGGCATACATTCTGGGCTCGGCAGAAGTGGTTGGGCTCATGTGCTTGAAAGTTTTTACGGAGGGCAAAGATGAGCAATACAAAAAACTGACACCATTCGCTATGCGCTTGGGGGCGGCATTTCAAAAAATCAATTTCCTCCGCGATATGAAGGATGATTTCAATGGTCTTGGAAGAGCCTACTTCCCCGGTCTCGATTTCCAGCGCTTCGATGATGAAATGAAGGCTCGCATTGAAGATGAGATAGAAGAGGATTTCGATGTAGCATATAAGGGGATTCTCATGTTGCCCAAGGATGCCCGATTGGGAGTGCTCATAGCTTATGTCTATTATCGCCAACTTTTTGCGAAGATTCGATCGATTCCTAGTCACCGAATAATGGAAGAGCGTATTCGTATTCCAAACTCTAGTAAGTATGCTCTACTGATGTCTTGTTACATTAAGAATAATTTGAATCTTATTTAATTCGAAATGGATATCAATCAGGTAGTGCTGGTCGATGAAGAGGACGCTGAAATTGGTGTTATG
>JBILCQ010000135.1:0-6189 GCA_044353065.1 Flavobacteriales bacterium
GTAACGGAAGAAGTTCGACTTATCGGTTTCGGTTTTGCTGATTACAGTGATGTCTTTGATGTTCGACAATAGGTTAGCACCGTAAATACAGGTTTCAATTTGACGGAGCGTTTCCTCTTTACGCGGCGCCTTTTCTCCGGCATAACGCACGTAGTTTTCATAGGCCGTAATCGCATCCTTAAACTGATAGTTCAAGTGATATGCTTTTCCAAGGAAGTAATAAACTTCCGGGTCGTTCACGCTCTTATTGATAGCAGAATTGAGATAGCGAACGGCTTTCGTTTTGTCGGCATCACCGTAAATGGCGCATGCTCCAAATTTGAAGGCATATTCTGCATGGTTGGGGTAGAGCGATACCAGCTGTGAATAGAGCGGGAAGGCTTTGAGGTAGGCGCCTTGAGCGAAGTAAGCGGTGGCATCTTTGATGAGTTGGTCTTCAGAACCTTTCTGGGCTGAAGCAATTTGACCAACAAACATGGCCCATAGGGCGATGACCAATGTTTTTGTGCGGTTCATTGTGTTTTCTTAAAAACGGTTTGGCGTGAAGTGTATCTGTTACCGACGTCTTTTAACCAGGTTCATTCGCAAGCGTTTGATCTGTTTTTTTGGCGTCGATAAGCTCTTTAACGGCACGTGTAATTATTAGGTTACAAAATGCGCCAAGTTTTTGGATCAACATTTTTGCAGTCAGTAGGTTATGAGAAATCGGGTGTGTACAAGTTGGGTTGTATTTTTGACCGCATGAAAACCCTGTCGGCTTTGTTGAGGAAGGAGTTGTTGCTGGAGTGGCGTCAGAAACACGCATTGGCCGGGGTTGTCATGTATGTATTGGCCACTGTGTTCGTTTGTTATCTTGGTTTCCAGCGCATTGAGTCAGCCAAGACATGGGGTGTATTGTTGTGGGTAACCGGTGTATTTACAGCTTTCAATGCCATGCAACGTACTTTTTCCTCGGAAACGGCCGGAACACAGCTTTACCTGTACACCTTGGCAAATCCTCGTTTTATCATCCTATCGAAAGCAATTTACAATGCTGTTTTCGTTGCCCTGCTGAACATTGTCAGTGTCCTATTCTTCTTGCTGTTCTTTGGGACAGACGTTATGCAATCGGTCGACTGGGGGCAGTTTCTGTTGGGGTTACTGCTTGGTAGCACTGGCTTGGGCCTGGCCCTAACGTTTGTGGCCGGTATCGCATTTAAGTCGGAAGGTGGGGTAGGACTGGTTGCCATTTTGGGCTTCCCGATCATCATGCCGCTGCTCATTACCATCGTTCGTCATTCGACGGCCGCTCTGGAAGGAGCATCGGTTACTTCAAATGGATTGAACTTAATGGTGTTATTGGTGTTGAACGTTGCATCGTTTGTGTTGTCATACGTGCTGTTCCCCTACCTTTGGCGGGAATAACCTGTAGGCACCGACCATGCCTGTTGTATAGCAAGGAATGAAGAATTGGATCAAGATACTCTGTGCTGCTCTTTTGCTGTATGCAGCGGTTTTTTCGCTATGGCACCCCATGGCTCCCGGAGGTTTGGCGGTGAGTGCAACCGAGTTTCATCCCGGCCGTAACGAATTCGAATTTTCCGGATATGGTACACATTTCAAAGAAGGCCAGAGTTCTTTAAAGGTTTACGTATCCGTTGACAGCTCTGCGGTTTACTGTGCTGATGTTCTTCAGATAGTGGATGATTCCCGCGTTATTGTGAGTGTTTTTTTACCAGATACGATTGCTTCCGGAAGGTTTGGCTTTGCAGCGAACAATGACGTTGATGGCACCATCATCGTCAATTCACCTGTGGGGCATGAGGACTTCGTGTTCGTGCCAGGTACTGAGAATACTGAATGTCGCTACAGTGTATTGAAGGAAGATTTTTCTCGGTTTGGATTTCCATATCAGCCCATTATCATAGAGAGCATTCGAAACCTCATGTGGCACGTCCCCATGTGGTTCACCATGTTTGTGCTGATGACGATCGGATTCATTTTCAGTATTCGTGCATTGGGTAAGGAAGAAGGAAAGATTGACATTGACCACGACCTGAGGGCTTCGTCAGCTGCGGCAGTAGGACTCGTATTCTGTATCTTGGGTTTAATAACCGGATCGCTGTGGGCGCGCTTTACCTGGGGCGATTGGTGGACCAACGATCCACAATTGAACGGAGCCATGGTGGTGTTTTTAGTTTACGTGGCCTACTTTATTCTGCGTGGCTCTTCACCCGATGAAGAGAAACGCGCTCGTCTGTCTGCCATCTTCAACATTTTTGCTTTTGTCTTAATGGTCGTCTTGCTCATGGTCATGCCACGCTTCACGGAAGGTTTGCACCCCGGGAAGAGTGGTAACCCTGCCTTTTCAAAGTACGATCTCGATAGCTCACTAAGGTCAGTTTTCTACCCTGCATGTGCGGGATTCATTCTATTGGGCTATTGGATTTATCGACTGCATTATCGCATTCAGAAACTGGAACATCATCATGAAAATCAGAAATAAAACGCTACTAGCAATCATTTCTTTGACGCTGCTCGTTTTACCGGCATCTGCTCAAAGCGGCATGGAAGAATACTTCTATCAGAGCGGAAAAATCAAGGTGGTCATTGGGGTAGCTGCCATTGTGTTGGTTGGGTTGCTTATTTATTTGTGGCGTCTCGACAATAGAGTTACACGCATGGAAAAGGAACAAAAGGGAGGCAAGTCATGAAAAAGATGCACATTGTTTTGATTGTGTTGATCGCTGCTGTGTCGGCCATTCTTGTTTCGACCTATACGAAGGCCGTCGACAGTGTGACTTTTGCTGAGGCTGCTGTTAAGGGAGATAAGCAAGTTAAGGTAGTCGGGACGTTCGACAAAACCCACTCGGTGGAGTATGACGCCAATACGGACGCTGATCTTACCAAATTCTATGTCATCGATAGCGAGGGTAAAACCTGTTATGTTCACTTGCGCGACAAGCAGGGCAAACCCATGGGGCTCGAAATGAGCGAAAACGTGACGCTTGAAGGTAAAATGGGAAATGATGGGGTGTTCTATGCCTCACATATGCTCATGAAGTGTCCGAGCAAGTACAACGATCAAAAGCATTCACTATCAGCTGAGAAATGATTCTGTTTTCGAGTAGAATCGTGTTTTATATTCATAATTATGGAAGAAATTCAATACCTCAACGAACATATATGGCCCGGAATACTGGGCAATTTTTTTGTCGTTCTGAGTTTTGTGGCAGCGCTCTTTACTGCCGTTGCTTATTACCTCGCTACCAAACACGAAGGACTGGAAAATCCCTGGATGAAACCTGCGCGTTTGGGTTTCTACGCGCATGCCATTGGTGTTTTCGGAGTGATAGGAACATTGTTTTACATCCTATTCAATCACCTCTATGAGTACAAGTATGCATGGGACCACCTGAACAACGCCATGCCGATGAAGTATGTGTTCAGTTGCATGTGGGAGGGGCAGGAAGGAAGCTTTTTGCTTTGGACCTTTTGGCATGTAGTGATTGGACTCTTCTTATTGCGCACGTCCAAACAGTGGGAGCCATGGGTTATGAGTATCCTAGCTCTCGTGCAATTCTTCCTCGCCAGCATGCTCATCGGTGTTTACTTCGGCGAGTTTCAGTTTGGAAGCAATCCATTTCTATTGCTTCGCGAACATCCGAGCAACATCGGGCTACCATGGACTCTGCGACCCGACTATTTGTCGTTGCAACCTTTCATGGATGGTAAGGGCTTGAATCCTTTGTTGCAGAATTACTGGATGACCATTCATCCTCCGACGCTTTTCCTGGGTTTCGCTTCGACTATTATTCCTTTCGCGTATGCTATAGCGGGCTTATGGCGGAAAGATTTTCAGGGCTGGATGAAGCCGGCTATTCCGTATGCCTTTTTCGGTGTTATGATCTTGGGAACGGGCATTCTCATGGGAGGTGCGTGGGCCTATGAAGCATTAGGATTCGGTGGATTCTGGGCATGGGATCCGGTAGAAAATGCGTCACTTGTTCCGTGGCTTCTTCTGGTTGCCGGGGCGCATTTGCTGGTGATTAATCAGCGCAAAGGCACGAGTGTATACGCCTCGCTTTTGCTCAATATCAGTGCGTTCATTTTTGTGTTGTATTCCACGTTTCTCACGCGCAGCGGAGTGTTGGGCGATAGTTCCGTTCACTCGTTTGTTGATAGTGGTATTCTCGCACAGCTCATGGTGTATTTGCTCTTCTTTACTGCGTGGAGCACCTACCTCATGGTTCCCAATCGTCGCTGGCAGATGGGCTACGCGGCATTGTGTGGTGTATTGTTCCTGCTGGCACTTGGCAATTTGATGACAGCACCGGAAGTGGCTGCTGCCGAGCAGGAAAAGCTCCTTCCCGGAGAAGGCACCTGGGTTCCGGTACTAACTATATTGTTTTTGCTGGCCTCATTCGTAATGCTCATTGTGGGGTATCGCAAGTATTTCCGTGTGCCGCAAGAAGAAGAGGAAGAGCTGTGGAGCCGTGAGTTCTGGATGTTTATCGGGGCACTGATTCTTATATTATCGTCGGTGCACATTACTGTGGTTACCTCTGTCAATGTGGGGAATATATTGCTTGCACCGTTTGAAGATGTCTTCACTTCGTTGCATCATTCGACCGATTGGGAAGTATTTAAACGCCTCGCCGATCATCAGTTTTCGGCACCGGCCGACAAGGAGCGTTTCGATGTTTATCATCGCATTCAGGTGCCACTTGCTTTCTTGTTGTTTATTATAGTTGCCATCGGTCAGTTCTTGAAATATAAGAAAACCGAGTTCAAGAAATTCGGAAGTAGTATTGCATTGAGCTTGTTGGTTTCTATCGGAATTACTGGCCTCATTGGATGGGCAGTTGATGTCGAAGCAGCTGAGCTATCGCTTATACTCTTAGTCTGGGCGTGTGTGTTTGCCATGGTGGCCAATGCCGATTATGCTTGGCGCGTCATAAAGGGCAAATTCGATTTGATGGGCGCCAGTGTGGCTCACCTCGGGTTTGCGATGGTGATACTGGGTGCAGTAATCAGCACCTGGCAAAGCCATTTTATTTCTCGCAATCAACGAGGTAATATCAGTGAGCTAAACGAAGATTTCAAGAACAATGAAGATATGATGATCTTCATGGGCGACACCTTGCCCATGGGCGAATACTTCGTGCATTACAAGGAGAAAACCAAGCGAGGAGAAAGAGTCTATTGCACGGTGGAGTATTTCGAGAAACTACCGAAGTCCTATTCTGAAGGCCAATATGTGCAAGTATTCGGACAACCCTTCCGTGCTAAGAAAACACACGTAGCTTCCGAGAGCTTCTTGGAAGATGCAACGGAAGACAGCTTGTGGACAGAAGTAACGCCTGCCGAAGTCGATGCACATTCAACCGAAGACCTGGTCATGTGGACTCCGGGCTCTCCGGGTGAGCGCTTATTTGTGCTGGAGCCGAGCGTGCTTATGTCGCCCAAGGGCAACAGCCGCGAGCCAAGCACAAAGCATTTTCTTGGGCATGACTTATACACCTTCATTAAGCATACGGATGTAGAAGAAAAGAAGGCCGATGAAGAAGGATACCTTGAGCCGAAGTCGGCCATTATTGACTTGCAAACCGATATCCGCCTCACTGAAATCATCAGTATGCGCATCGATAGTTTGGTGGAGATAGATTCACTTCCTGAAAATCTTCCGGAAGGATTGATGGGTAAGAAAGCTTTTGCAGTTATCACCGATGGTAAGCAAGTCGAGAATGTGATGATTCCAATGATATGGTTGCAAGATTCGGTGCCATTCACATATCCGGTGGAAAGCAAGCAATTCAAGATGTTGTTTGCCCTCAATCAGAAGCCGGAAGGACTTGAGCTCACGGTGCAAAAGCATAGTTCATCGGAGCGCGACATGCTTATTCTTACTGCTGAAGTTTTTCCGCAAATCAACGTGTTGTGGATTGGTTGTCTTGTAATGGTTATTGGAACGGTCATGGCCATTAGACATCGATACAAGATTTCGAGGGGTAAGGTATAAGCGCCGATAGGTATGTTTCAAGCGGCATAATGATTCTAGTCTAAAGGCGGGTGTTCCTTGGGATATTCCATGCCGTCGATTTATTCCGCGGCTATTCGCCAAACCGTTGCATTTTTACGGCAGTATCAAGCATGGCCATTCAGCACGACATACTCAAAAAATACTGGGGTTACGATTCCTTTCGTCCG
>JBILCQ010000136.1:0-6174 GCA_044353065.1 Flavobacteriales bacterium
GATTATTCCGAAGGTAGTGGGTGTCGACACAGCGCGCCGAGCGGAAGACAGCAAGCCCCATTCTTATATTACGCAATGCCCGGAGTGCGGCACCGAGCTGGTTCGTCGTGAAGGCGAAGCACTCCATTATTGTCCAAACGACAATGGCTGTGCGCCGCAAATCAAAGGCAAGATGGAGCACTTCATTTCACGTAAAGCGATGAACATCGAAGGCATGGGTTCTGAAACGATATCCGGATTGTACGACCAAGGATTGTTGCGCAATGCAGCCGACATCTATGACCTGCGCAGCGAGCAGTTGTTGGGTATTGAGTTTACGGTGACCGATGAGTTTGGCGAAAACCCCAAGAAGCGCTCCATGCAAGAGAAGAGCGTGAACAACCTGATGGCCGGCATTGAAGCCAGCAAGCAAGTGCCATTCGATCGCGTGTTGTTTGCATTGGGGATTCGCTTCGTGGGCGAGACAGTGGCCAAGAAACTCGCACGTCATTTCAAAACCATCGACGCTATTGCTTCAGCATCCTCCGAACAACTTATCGAAGCCGAAGAGATTGGCGACAAGATTGCGCAAAGCATTCTCGATTGGTTTACAGTAGAAGGCAATAGAAATACAATAGAACGTCTGCGCACCGCCGGACTGCAATTAGCGCTTGCAGAAGATGAAAGCGCCCCTACTTCCGATACCCTCAAAGGACTCACCTTCGTGATTAGCGGTGTGTTCCAACACTTCTCACGAGACGGAATCAAAGCCAGCGTTGAAAGTAATGGCGGAAAAGTATCCGGCTCTATCTCGAAGAAAACAAGCTACGTCCTCGCCGGCGACAACATGGGCCCCGAAAAACGCAAGAAAGCTGAAGAGCTGGGGGTGAAGATTATTGACGAGGCGGAGTATAGACGAATGATTGGCGCTGCCTGAGCGGAGTTGGAGACTGTGCCTCAGCTGCGCTCATTCACCCCGAAGTCGAATGCAGTTGGGAGAATGGAGAAGTAAAACGAATACGATTGACCATTGAATAAACATCTACTAATAGTTCATTGCCTGCACCTTCTCGATGTCTCCATCGCCGAGGTTAAACATCAAATGGCGGAACTTGTTACCCATGCCGCCAACGACTCCAAAAGTTCAGCGGGCGACAAGCACGAAACGGGTAGAGCCATGATGCAGCAAGCACAGGAACAATTGGGCAAGCAACTGCAGGAGGCGGAAATGAAACGCGCTTCGTTGGCGCGCATACAAACACTACTGACATCAGAAACTGTCGGAGAAGGAAGTCTAGTTGTTACGAACGAAAACACGCTATTGTTGGCTGCACCACTGGGGAAGGTTAACTTCGAAGGAAATGACGTCTTTGTCATCTCCATGCAGTCACCCTTGGCGCAAGCCATGAAAGGAAAGAAAAGCGGCGATACTATTCTATTCCAGCAAAAGCATATCAACATCCTCAGCGTGCAATGACCCCTGACCCCACTATTCTCATTGAGATACAGACTACCGAAATGCCTTTTGGAAAATACAAGGGGTGGAAAATATCGCGCCTGCCTGTGTCCTATCTCGAGTGGTTCGAACGCGAAGGATTCCCTCCGGGGAAATTGGGAATGCTCCTTTCTACTATGCACGTTATCAAAACAAACGGCCTCGAACACCTCTTGCCTTCAACTTAGATCAGGCACCACGCCCTTCGTCCTTCGTCCTTCTTCCCTCACCCCTACAGCCTCCCATCCCTCATCACCAGCGCTCTATCCGCCAGCGCCGCCAACTCATCGTTGTGTGTGACAATTACAAATGTTTGGTTGTATTTCTCGCGCAGCGTGAAGAAAAGCTGATGCAGTTCACGCGCGTTTTTCGAATCGAGATTCCCCGATGGCTCATCGGCCAGAATAACATCGGGGTTGTTCATGAGAGCGCGCGCCACCGCCACACGCTGTTGTTCGCCACCGCTCAATTGACCGGGTTTGTGGTGCATTCTCTCGGCTAAGCCAAGGAATTCCAAAAGTTCACCGGCACGTTGTTCGGCCGCTTTCAATTCAGACTTCGCAATGAAAGCCGGGATGCACACATTCTCCATGGCCGTAAACTCCGGCAGCAGGTTATGAAACTGAAAGATGAATCCCACGTGTTTATTGCGAAACTGAGCCAACTGCCGAGAATTCATTGATGTGATAACCTGCTCTTCAAACTTAACCTGTCCGCTATCGGGCCTATCGAGGGTACCTAAGATGTGAAGCAAAGTGCTCTTGCCCGCACCCGAAGCCCCGACAATCGACACCACCTCCCCTTTTCGGATGCTCACATCCACGCCTTTCAACACTTGCAAGGAGCCGTATGATTTGGTAATGCCCGTAGCTTCGATCATGGGGCGAATATACACATGAGTGGCGAATGGCGAGTGGCGAGTGGCGAATGACAAGTGGGGACTGGGTATTAGAGAATGGAGAATGGAGAACTGTCGCGCCTTCATTCCCCATTCTCCATTCTTCATTCTCCTTTCACCATCGCTTAAGCACTTCCATTATATTTACAGCCACAATTGACAACAATGATTGGCTGGATTTTACTTCTCGCGCTGGTAATCGTTTACAGTATCTCTCTCCCTCCCTTGCTGAAACGTGCCGGGTTGAATGGCACCCTGGGATATATCCCCTTGGTCAATTTCATTCCCATGCTGAAAATGATCAAGCGCCCTTGGTATTGGTTCTTCGTCATACTATGCCCCGGAATCAATTTGCTGCTGCTGATCATCATGAATGTGGAAACAGGAATTGCATTTGGCAAACGTTCCACCAAAGATCAATGGCTCTTTGGTGCACTCCCCTGGTTTGCCCTTTCGAAATTGGCTTTTAAAGAGGCGTCACTTCCCTATCTCGGGCCTCGCGATTGGACCGGGAAGAAAAAAACGGTGGCTCGTGAATGGACGGAGGCCTTGCTTTTTGCGGTTATCGCTGCCTCTGCCATCCGAACCTTTTTCTTTGAGGCATTCACCATTCCAACACCTTCCATGGAAAAAAGCATGCTCGTGGGAGATTATCTCTTCGTAAGCAAGCTGAGCTATGGTCCGAAGGTTCCACAAACTCCTTTGGCTGTTCCTTTCCTTCACAATGCGCTTCCCGGTGGTATGACCAACAGCTACATCGAAGCCATGAGCTTGCCCTACTTCCGACTGCCCGGCTTTGGAAGCGTTGATCGATTGGATGCCGTTGTATTCAATTTCCCGCACGGCGACACCATCATGGTCGACCCGTTTTATGCCGGTCACGATTATTATAGTTACGTGCGCAAAGAAGCAATCGTGATAGCGGGAGGATATGATAAATATGCCGAATCGCCCGAGCGATATGAGCACATGGCAAGAAACAATTTCGCCATTAAAAAATTGTGCTCAGTTTGTGGCTTTGAACGCAACCAACGATCTCCCAAACCTCTGGCAATTGGAGGTGTGCGCTACCGCCCTATGGACAAGCGTGAAAATTATGTGAAGCGTTGCATCGGCTTGCCGGGTGATGATTTAAGCATCATCAACCGACAAGTTCATATCAACGGCGAACCTTTGCAAGACCCTGAAGGCGTCATGCAGAGCTATCGATTCAAGGTTAAAAGTCCGGCAGCGCTCAAGAAAATTTATGCAGACTTCAAGGTAAACATCAATGACCGTAATAGTCTGAGCGATTCCGGCATCACCTATTATCAGTCGTCGTTTACTGCAGTTGATGCAGAAAAACTACGCGCCAATTCTGACATTGTTATGCTGGAAGTGAATAACGACACACTTACCGAGTCGTTTGACCCACAAGCCATTTTCCCCAACTCGCCTCTTGCGCC
This sequence comes from Flavobacteriales bacterium, assembly GCA_044353065.1. Classification (GTDB taxonomy): domain Bacteria; phylum Bacteroidota; class Bacteroidia; order Flavobacteriales_D; family Sanyastnellaceae; genus JAIBBG01. Next base: position 3,818 of record JBILCQ010000136.1, read on the forward strand.
ATTCAATACCTGGACGCGCGACAACTTTGGACCGGTGCACATTCCGGCGAAAGGAGAAACCGTGCAGCTCACGCCGCAGAACATTGCTTTGTACAAACGCGTCATTCAAAACTATGAAGGCAACACACTTCAAGTGATCGACGGGAAGGCCATCATCAATGGTTCTCCTGCCGAGAGCTACACCTTTAAACAAGGATATTACTGGATGATGGGCGATAACCGACATCAGAGTGCTGACTCGCGATATTGGGGATTTGTTCCTGAAGATCACATTGTAGGTAAACCGGTGTTCACCTGGTTCTCCAAGGAAGATCCAAGCTATCAGGAGAGCGGCGAGATACGCTGGAGCCGGATGTTCCGATTTGTAGATTAAACGGATTCAAGAGCCCCCTTGCTTCATTTGACTCCACTTTGCATGGGATTGAATGAACAGAGGAATGCGACGTAAGGAAACATCAATTGTTTTCCCGTCAACTAATGTAACAGTCAATCCATTTTCCCTTGAGTGGCTTACCATGTGATGGAGATTGATGATGTGATTGTTCCCAACGCTCACAAATTCGTTATCGGATAGCACTGACTCAAAATGTTTTAATGATTTATTGGTTAAAACGCTTGTTCTATTTGTTGTGTAAACCCAAGAATACGGGCCTTCACTCTCAAAGCGCACTATGATCTCTTTTCGGCAAACCTCATAACCACGCACGCCGGGAAGCACTATCTCATCCTGAGAGTTGTTTCGAATATGCGAGGCGAAGAATTGCAGTGCCACTGAATACCCGCTGAAAAAGTCAGTGCATTCGCATGAAATCGCATGCAGATCTCGCAACCGGTTTTCAAAATCGCGCAGAACGCTAAGGTTCAAAGGCCATAACAAATAATCCAACCCGGCAAGCTCGATACTACTTGCAATGCTGCACTCCGGCGTCACGATAAAAGCTACAAACGATTCAACCTTTTGGAGTTCTTGTAGTTTCTCAAGCACATGATTGTTGTTTTCGCGCAGGCAAATGAGATGGACCTCATTGTTATTGCCTGAGCTGATGGCTAAGTCACTGCTACAGTCGGCAATCGAAAGAGTGCAATTGGGAAACGATGACCATTGCTCGAGTTGCGATTTTATTTCGTTGCACGCTCCTTCATCGTCGCTCCAAATTCGATAATTCATGAGTTTCGGCTTAGGGTACTAAAATGCTTTATTACTAAACGTGTTTAATTTATCACACGTCAATCTGACTGAATGCTTTGTTTTTCAGCAGTTTTATTTTTCTGTATTACTACATGTAGTAATAAAACCTATCAATCCCCAACCGAAATAGGGTATTTAAATACAACCCATAACATCTCGACAGCCCATTATTAAAGGGGCTTTAGGCCATAAGAAAATGACAACGAAATCCATAAACGAGAATAACCAAGTTGGTTGCGTAAAAACGACTGCATAGAATCCTATGTTTGGGTCCTAATCATAAAACACACGTGACATGTCATTTAATGGAAACGAAGGAAGTGTTATCACACTCGCCGATGCAGCAGATTTAACCGCAAACTACAGAGCTCTCCCAATCCACTAAATTCTTAGGTGAATAACGATGGACGTTTTTGATATTCATGACTGCTTTATTGGGGTAGCGATAACGGCACAGCTTACATGCACGATTGTTGCGCTTAGGATGTGGTACAAAATGCAAACAAAAACCATCCTTTGGTTGATGCTTTACATTACCATCGAATTCTGCAGAAGCAGCATTGGCATCATCATGGCCAAAAGTGGAATTTATAATTATGAATTCTATCACTATTCAGCATTGCTAACGCAGACTGCGATATTCATCTTTGCAATTACGATTATCAAAAAAAAGAAGCATCAACGTGCAGCAATCTGGGGTTTCATTATTGCTCTGTTGGCATTCACCTCGATTGAACTTATCGAGTCTTCGAATCATGTAAAAATGCTTTTTGAATTCCCGGCCATTTTTGAAATTTTTGCCGGCGTAGTTGTACTGAACGATCGTGTTCACAACCACCAAGGCAAGCAATTTAAAAATGACCCTTGGTCGGTTATGTTCATGGTTATTGTTATGACGCAATTAATTTCAATGGTTAGTCTCAATTTCGGATTTTTTTGTGGATTCTTCCGTATTGAATTCGAACAGATATTTGTCTTCATAGTCAATTGCATTTCCGTGACTGTCCGCTTCACTGTTATCTCTTTGCAATTATGGAAATTGAAGACTTATTAGTGATTTTGTACCTATCGATGCTAACTTCGTTGGGAGTCATCGGGTGGATGCTCTACTCTACCCATGTCAGAAATAGAGAAATTGTCTTGCAACGTGATGAAATCCACAAGCTCC
>JBILCQ010000137.1:0-6136 GCA_044353065.1 Flavobacteriales bacterium
ATATGCTCTGGCAACCGGAGGAAAATGAACCGTATCAATGAAATGACCTCGCTCGTCTAAAAACGTTCCGAAAAACATGCCCTCCCCTTTGCTGGTGCCTGTTGGTTTCAAGGCCACCTTATATCCGATGATGTGAATCTCGTGATGAATCAACTCCTTCAATTCGCTTGCTGATGAATAACGATGCTCTGCTAATTGCGTGGAGTCAATCAATTGAAAAGGATTACAGAGGGGAAAGCCCAGTAGTTCCAATTCATCATAGGCATCTTCGAGCCAATGATGTTCGAGCTGCGGCAATTTCGCGTCGGAGCGTCGTGTGGTAAACAACAACTGCTCTGAAGGTGTTGTTGCTTGTGTGCTCAACTTAAAATGCAATTGCCACAGCAGTTCCTTCTTGCCCATTCCGGTGCAACGCAATGCACCTGATCGAGCTAGCAGAGTGGCTTGCTCCAACCCCATCGAAACACGATCCAGCAAATCATCGAGTGTACTGAAAGGTTTATTCGACCGCGCCCTAACAATCGATTCACGAACACCATGTTCCAATCCTTTTATCATCTGCAAGCCGAGTGTAATAATGTTACCTCGAATAACAGCTTCATCACCTGACTCATTCACGCAAGGCGCTTCTATGCTCGCACCGTGCATGCGAGCTTCATGCACATAAATCTCTGTCTTGAAAAAGCCCCCGAAATTGTTGATGGTGGCTGTCATATACTCCAACGGAAAATACGCTTTCAAAAAAAGACACTGATAACTCTCCACCGCATAGCTCGCGCTGTGTCCTTTTGCAAAAGCATAGCCGGCAAAACTCTCCACCTGTCGCCATACATCGCGCACGAGCGTTTCGCTATGCCCTCGCTCCAATGCACCAAGCAGAAAGCGATTCCGTGCTTGTTCAAACTCATCCCTACCCCGAAACTTGCCACTCATGCCACGGCGCAATACATCGGCCTCCGCTAACGTAAGCCCCGCAAATTCGTGTGCTACCTTGATAACGTCTTCTTGATAAACCATGACACCGTAAGTCTCAGGCATCAACTTCATCAAGGGCTCAGGCGCATCGTTTCTGCGTTCCGGAATACGCTCCCGCAAGATGTATGCGCGCATCATACCCGATGATGAAACACCGGGACGTATAACAGAACTCGCTGCAACAAGGCCGATGTAGTTATGGGTTTGCAACTTAGTCAGCAGCATGCGCATAGCCGGCGATTCCACATAAAAACAACCCAACGCTTCTCCCCTGCGCAACATGTCGTTGCACTGCTCATCACTCTTAAAACGTTTGATGTCGTGAATATCTATATCTGCCTTCTCCGGCTGATTGTAGCGAATGATGGCCAGCGTGTCTTTGATTTTACCCAAACCTCGCTGCGAGAGAATATCCAGTTTATTGATGCCAATATCCTCTGCTTGGTGCATATCAAACATCGCAGTTGGAAAACCTTTGGGCGGAAGAAAGGTCGCTCCATAATAATAGATGGGCTGTTCGGTGATGAGTATGCCCGCTGAATGTATGCTGACGTAATTGGGGAAATCTTTCAAATACGAAGCATAGCGCAATACTTGTTGATGCATGGCATCCAGCTCATCGTAGTTAAACTTTCCATCGCTGAGCATATCGATATCCGACTTCGGCAATCCGAAAACCTTTCCCAACTCGCGCACCACGGCCGAATACTGAAACGTATTAAATGCGCCCAGCAATGTGGCATTTCTATACTTCTCAAAAATATATCGAGTGATATCCTCGCGTTCTTTCCATGAAAAATCGATATCGAAGTCGGGTGGCGATTGTCGGAACAAATTGATGAATCGTTCGAAATACAAATCGAGCTCGAGCGGATCGACATCCGTTATACGCAGCAGATAAGCCACAATACTATTGGCTCCACTACCTCGCCCAACGTAGTAATAATCCTTGCTGCGCGCATAGTTCACAATATCCCAATTGATAAGAAAATACGAGACGAATTTTTTCTCGCGAATGAGATGCAGCTCCTTCTCGAGTCGCTGCAATACTTTAGGTCCTGCATCGGGATAGCGATAAGCCAATCCTTCCTTACAAAGCGAGAGCAACAGCGCTTCATCTTCCTCTGCATTCGCTCCATAATGCAACAAATTCTTGTGTGTATCGCTTTTAAAGCCGAAATCAATCGAGCATGACTCGAGTAATGATTGCGATTGATTGAATGCAAACGAAAATTCGTCGAGGACCTCCAAAACATGTTCCTTCGGATAAAGTCGATCGTCTGCATCGGCTTGCTCATCGACCGACAATTTGCTCAACAGGGTATTATTATCAATAGCGCGCAAGAGTCGATGTGCATTGAAATCGCGCTTCGTTGCGAATGTCGACGGATGCATGTAAACCAACTTCTTCGACGGCAACTTCACTTTGGCAAATCGGAGTTTTCCGACATCACGCAAGCTCACACCGATGAACTCATGTTCGCGCAGTTCATCGGCCAACATGAGGCCATCGAGAAAATGAACAAGTGGATAGATTACGAATGTGTCTTCCCATGCTGGGGCGCGCGCAGGAATACTTTCACCCGCGTGCAAATGCAACGACAGATATTGATTGATTGCTGCAAATCCATCGTTGTTCCTGGCGAGTGCGACAAAACACTGTTTCACTCCGTTGCGGAAATCTATGCCTGCCACCGGCCTCATTCCCTTCTTCAAAGCCAATCGTGCAAACTCGATGATACCTGCCGTGCAATTGATATCGGTTAGAGCCAGCGTCTTATATCCGAGCTGCTCAGCAAGCTCCAGCACAGCTGTTGGCTCCAGTGTGCCATAGCGCAATGAATAGTACGAGTGATTGTTCAGCACAGTAGGATGGCTTTATTGTCGGCGATTGGCCAACAGCGGCGGCGCATCACCATTGAACGGATTCCAGCGACCGATGGACTTAGCCATCATGCCTGCAGCGCTCACCACGGCGCGGTCGCCATACTTCTCGCGCATCTTGTCCATGGCCTGGTAAAGGTTGATGCGCTCTTCGGTATCGTCGAACAAATTGATTTGATAACCACCACCGACCAGGTGACTAAACTTCACACCGATGAGGCGCACGAGCATGCGGCGGTTGTAAATCTTATCGAATAACTCGAGCACACGCGGCACGATGAGATGATCGGCCGAAGTAAACGGAATGCGACATTGCTGGGTGTGCGTCTGAAAATCGGAATAGCGAATTTTGATTGTAACACATGACGTAAGCTTATCGCCTCGGCGCAACTGAAAAGCGAGATTTTCAGCCATAGCGAGCAAGATGCCGCGCAACTTCACAATGTCGATGGTATCGCGATCGAAGGTACGCTCGGTGGATATCGACTTGCGCTCTTGATAAGGGATTACCGGTGATGGATCAACACCATTCGCTTTGCGCCATATCGTGACACCGTTATCGCCAAAGGCATTTTCCATCAACTCAACCGGCATCTCCTGCACCGTCTGAATCTTGCTCACGCCCATGTTGCGCAGGGTTTGGTAGGTCTTGTCGCCCACCATAGGAATCTTTTGAATCGACAAAGGAGCCAAAAACGGTTTCTCTTCACCAATCAAGATACGGCGCTGATTATTGGGCTTCGCCTCTCCCGTAGCCACCTTCGACACCGTCTTGTTTTCGGAGAGACCAAATGAAATCGGCAAACCCGTTTCGCGAATCACACGCTCACGCAACTCAGTTCCGTATTGGTAGCAGCCAAAAAACTTATCCATGCCCGAGAGATCGCAGTAGAACTCATCGACCGAAGTCTTCTCGAATAATGGAACAGCCTCACGCACAATCTCGCTCACCATATCGGAGTACTTCATGTAGTTGGCCGAGTTACCGCGTATCACCACCGCCTCCGGACACAACTGCTTGGCCAGCTTCATAGGCATGGCGCTATGCACACCGAACTTCCGTGCTTCGTAACTGCAGGATGCCACCACACCACGATCGCTCGTGCCTCCGATAAGCACCGGTTTGCCATTGAGCCGACTATCGAGCAGGCGCTCTACCGACACGAAAAACGTGTCTAAGTCCATATGCATGATTGCGCGTTCGGGCATGGTTGAAAGGTAGCGATTAATCCGACTCACAGGAATCACTCCTGCATATAATCATGGATTGAATCATGCCGTCAAACCAACGCATGCAGATTGTAACCTACTTACAACAGCGTTTTAATTGGGATATCTAAAAAAACGCTATTATTCCCACGATTGAAATCCTGGGCTACGAACAACCTTTCGACATCCAAAGAACCCTACACCGGTGGAATACAAATCTCCGCATAGGCCATTCCTCGATGTGAATTCGCATAAATGCTCTGGTTTCGCATTACGAAGAAGGAATATCTCAGAATAACAAGCACCAAAGCAAGAGCGTCTTAACTTTGACTTTACAATTATGAAAGGGAAGAAAATCATACTTATCACGGCAATGCTTTGGAGCACCTGCCTGCACGCCCAAAACCTGAATCTGCGCATCAACGAAATCCTCACCAATAACAAGACTATTATGATGGATGATTTCTTTGAATACGACGACTGGGTCGAAATCTATAATCCGCCCGGAAGTCCCATTACCAATCTGGCGAACTACTATATCAGCGATGATCCCGATTCACTCACTAAATGGCGCATACCCGCCATCGATGCAGGAGTGACTACCGTGCTGCCAAATAACTTCATCGTTCTTTGGGTTGATGACGACTTCAACAATACCACATCGCAAGGTGCTGATCATAATGCGGGCTTCGTGTTGAGCAGTGAAGGCGAAACCTTTCTATTGACAGCTCCCGATGGGGTTACTGTAATTGACAGCGTAACCTACCCGGAAATGGCGCCCGACGTGAGTTGGGGACGATCGTGCGATGGATGCTCGCAATGGCAGTACTTCAACAATGTGACGTTTGACGACAACAATTTCGAAATCCAAAACAACGATCTCGTATTTATTAATGAGGTTCAACCCATCAACACATCCACTTACGACGATTTGCAAAACGAATTCGACCCGTGGTTCGAAATCTATAATCCAAACTCGTTTCAGGTAAACCTCGCCAATTATCGCATTTCCATCAACGGTGGCACTCCCTGGACCGTCCCTTCCAACAGGCCTGCGCGAACTGTTATTCCACCCGACGGCTTTCTATTGATCTGGTGCGACAATGACATTACAGACGACGTAAACCATAGTCCGCTCGAATTACCATCGCAAGGAGCAAGTATTCAAATCGTTGGTCCGAATGGAAATACTGTCGTAAACACTTACGCTTATCCTTCGACCATCGCCGATCACAGCTGGGGCCGCGTTAGCGACGGATCTAGTTCGAGCATCGATTTTAGCACGCCAACACCAACCGTAACCAATCAACTTTTCGTGATTCAACCTCAAAACATTGTCATAAACGAAATTCTAACAGCTAATCAAAATGGCATCACCGACAATTTCGGCGAACTCGAAGACTGGATTGAAGTGTACAACCCCAACAATTTTGCGGTGAATCTGGGAGGTTATTATTTGAGCGACGACCCGGAGGTTCGCAACAAATGGGTGATACCATCGGTATTCCCCGACAGCGTGACTGTCCCCGCAAACGGTTGGCTCCTATTCTGGGCTGATGCCGACGCAGAACAAGGAGTTCGGCATGCTGACTTTCGTCTATCGAACAACGGTGAATATCTCAGCTTGGCAGGTCCCGATGGCTACACACTGGCCGACGAGATTCAGTGGAATTACATCGCGCCTGACACTTCGTTTGGGCGCATTTCTGATGGCATCAATGAATGGGTGCTCTTCGTCGTTTCTACTCCGGATGCCAGCAATAACCAAGGAGTCATAAACGTAACTGAGAGTAATTCAACTTCGCTTTTGGCTTTTCCAAATCCAGCCACCTCGAATATCTTCTTTAATCGCATTACCAGCGTCAGCGTGTTTGACTTAAGCGGCAAGCTCATGGGCACGTTCAACAACACACATTCCATCGACACTGCCGAATGGCCTTCCGGCATTTACCTGATTCATACAACAGACGGCGGCAGAATGCGCGTCATAAAAAACTGATTGCGCCCTTATCTTGCGCTCATGAAAAGCATCACGGTCTTCTGCGGCGCAAGCGAAGGCGAGAATCCT
>JBILCQ010000138.1:0-6124 GCA_044353065.1 Flavobacteriales bacterium
CAGGTTGACTATAACTTGCCCGAGCGTTTTGAACTGGAATACACCGGAGCTGATAACCAAAAGCACAGGCCGGTGATGATTCACCGAGCGCCCTTCGGATCGATGGAGCGCTTCGTGGCAATTCTCATTGAGCACTGCGCCGGACAATTCCCGCTGTGGCTCACTCCGGAGCAGGTGAAAATCCTTCCCGTATCAGAAAAATTCAATGATTACGCTCAAAGTGTAGCAAAAGAGTTAATTTCTTACGATATTCGCGCCCTCGTTGACGAAAGGAACGAAAAAGTAGGGAAGAAAATTCGCGACGCGGAATTGGAGAAAGTGCCTTACATGCTCGTAGTAGGTGAGGAAGAGCAAGGTGCAGGTACCGTTTCAGCCCGTAAAAAGGGTGAAGGCGACATCGGTTCCTTAAGCATCGCAGACTTCGCCAATAAAGTGAATGATGAAATAAAAGCCATGCTGTCAGCACAGTAAGGCGTTGATATAAGTAAAACGTAAAACAGGAGGAGCCATTAACGCACCGCAAAACAGGGCTATGAGAGGTCGCAGATCACTCGAACCCGAGCACAAGCTAAACGAAAAAATCACCGCTGCAGAAGTGCGCTTAGTAGGTGAGAACATTGAACAGGGCGTCTATTCGCGCGCTGAAGCAATTCGTATGGCGCAGGACATGGAGCTCGATTTGATCGAGATTTCCGGAAATGCGGTTCCACCTGTTTGTCGCATCTACGATTACAGAAAATTTCTGTATGACCAGAAGAAGAAGATGAAGGAGATTAAGGCCAAGCAAACGAATGTGACTACCAAGGAAATTCGTTTCGGCCCCAACACCGACGATCACGATTTCGACTTCAAACTCAAGCATGCCAAGGCGTTCTTGTTGGAGGGAGCCAAAGTGAGAGCCTATGTGCATTTCAAAGGCCGCTCAATTGTGTACAAGGATCGCGGTGAAATACTATTGACGCGTTTCATTCAGGAACTCATGGAATACGGTCTTCCTGAACAAATGCCCAAGCTCGACGGAAAGAGAATGTTTATCATTATCAATCCGAAGAAAAAATAACAACGGAAGTAATTTTTAATAATCAATACAATGCCTAAATCAAAAACCAAGTCCGGCGCGAAGAAGCGATTCAAGCTCACCGGCACAGGAAAGATTAAGCACAAGAAGGCGTTCAAGAGACACATCCTCACCAAGAAGGAGACTGCGCGCAAGCGCGCCCTTGGTAACGATGCTATCGTGCACCCAGCTGATGCTAAATCAATCAGGAGACAATTGCTCGTCCCAACCGCTTAATCCCGGTAAAACAGAGCAGGTAAGTTTAACCCGACAATTGGTCTTAAGAGCAGCATAACAACTGCCGCCAACGTCAAAAAACATCATCATTATGCCACGCAGTAAAAATGCAGTAGCCTCCAGAGCCAGGAGAAGAAAAGTCTTAAAGATGGCTAAAGGGTATTTCGGTTCACGTAAGAACGTTTGGACCGTTGCCAAAAACGCAGTAGAAAAAGCGTTGACCTATGCATACGTAGGTCGTAAACACAAGAAGCGCAACTTCCGTTCTTTGTGGATTGCTCGTATCAACGCAGGTGTACGTCCGTATGGAATGTCGTACTCTGAGTTCATGGGTAAGGTTCACAAGAATGGCGTTGAACTCAACCGTAAGGTGCTTGCCGATTTGGCGATGAACCATCCGGAGGCGTTCAAGGCAGTTGTCGATAAGGTGAAATAAGAAAACGCTACACATAATATCGACGGAGCGCACCCTGTGGTGCGCTCTTTTTTTGTTTTAATTCTGAATTGCTCTCCGCTCGCGAAGAGCAGTAAACATCTCGTTTCAACTACATTTGTGTCCATTCAAATTAATCGTTTCATGATGTCGGTAACACTTTCACTTCTTCGTGTTTTCCTTTTCCTCGCTCTGCCAATCGCTGTGTTTTCTCAAACGCCTGCAGCAGTGCAATCCAATGACGAGTTTCCTGAAAAGGCCATTTGGATGAACATCGACCACAAGCTGGTCATGGAAAATCTAAAGGAAAAGATTGCCATCATTGTTATTAGTGATGAGCGCAGTGTTGAATGCGAATACTATTTGCGCATGCTCGAGTCGATGTCGATCAAGACACCCGCCGCTCAGTTGCTTGAGGTGATGGTGGCTGACACTACAAACCCGCTGTCGCGTAAGCATTTGGTTAACTACATTCAGCGCAATGGCTATATGCATCCGATTGCAGTTTTCCCCGATTTGGCCGGATTCAAAAACCTGAAAGTCGCATCGGCTCCCTATTTTTTGTTGTATGAGAAGGGTGTGCGTACCATTACTCAGGGTGGGCATGATGGCTACGTTGCGATTACGAAACGCATTGAAATACTCAACGAGCAGGGAGATGTTTTCCCTACATGCCTCAACCATCAGTTTCGTTCCTATATCGAACCGGCATCATTCGCCAATCCGGTTGTAGAAACGCCCACCTATATCGCCTTTGAAGAAGGGGGCGAACATATTTATCTCAACGATGCGGCACACAACCGTATGATTGAGTTTGATGGCAATGGCACGATATCGCACCTCATTGGTACGACGTTGCCCGGTTATTTCGATCAAAACGTATTCACTTCTCAGTTCAACCGTCCGCGAGGAATGGTGCATGCCAATGGCAATCTCTACATAGCCGATACGCACAACAACCGCGTGCGTGTGATTGATATGACAAGCGAGCAAGTTACCTCGTTGCTGGGCAGTGGCTACATTACCTGGAAGAAAGTGAAATCCATTGATGCGCGATTCGAACCCTTGGGATTGCCTACCGATCTGGCTGTGCTGGGTAATTTGCTTTATGTGGCAAGCGCCACAACCAATCAGCTTTTTGAGGTTGATATGAAAGATGGATCCGCAGAGTTGTTGTGCGATTTGCCAGAGGGTAATGTTGGCTTGTTGAGGAATTGTCCGGTTAATCTGAATGCAGGTAGCAATGTATTGTATGTAACCATGGCCGATGGAAAGGTCTACAAGGTTGATCGAAAAGGCAAAGTATCCGAGTTGAAGAAAGGAACCACTTTTCGCTTTGCTTCCGTTTGCGAATGGAAGAATGGTATTGCAGGTGTGACGAAGGATGGTAAGGTCGTTTATCTCGAAGAGGAGAAGGATTGGAAAGTCGTGGGAGAGCAAGTGCTGGACGGAAAGCCGAAGAACGACGTGCGTGTGCAAGGCGCAACCGATATTATGTCGAAGGATGGCGACTTGTATATCGTTGATAGTGACAATCACCTAGTGCGAATGCTCGGTTCATCGAGCGACAAGCTCATGAAGAATTTTTGGTTTCGTCCGAACCAGGAGTTGGTCGGATTTGATGCTGCGCACACCAACGGAGACATTGTGTTGCTCGACAGTTTATACATCGGAAGCAAACCGGTTCAGTTACATATGTTGCTCGATCTGGAAGGATATAAGATAGTGCCGGCCGGGCAAAATGAGTTGTTGCCTATGGACGTTTCCGGAAAATTGAAAGTTGATTCGGAGACGATTCGCAAGGAAGAGTTCACGCTTACCATAGATCCCGAATATCCCGATCTCGACATTTACCTTGAGATTTATTTAACGCTGGAACATCCCGAGAACAAAGGTCTGTTCTTGATTAAACGAGCTTATCTCGACATACCTATTTCGAAACAGCCCGGTGCGGAAACAGTGCAGGAACAGATTTTCAAACCGAATCTATTGCCTTATTGATTCTACTTGCCGTCTGTAATGCGATTCAGCGCAACGGCGGCTTCGGTGTAATCGGGCTGAATGGATAATGCCCTGCGATAGTCGGCTTCTGCTTCAGCTTTTTTGTTCATGCTTTCGTTGCAAAGCCCGCGGTTGTAATACGCTTGATAGTAACCGGGAAAGATGGTAAGAGCATTACTGAAATAGTGAGCGGCACTATCGTATTGCTGCAGATATTCCAGAAATACAAAACCCTTATTGAAGTGCGCGGCCACAAACTTTGGATCGATTTTCAAAATCTCGTCGTAGCACTTAAATGCCTCTTGGTAGCGTTCTTTTTTACGAAACCCGGTTTCCTGCAAATACATCGCCTTGTTATACCAAGCCTCTACGCTGCGAGGGCGTATACCAATGGCTGATGTATAATATTCTTTCGCGAGATCACTCTTCTTAGCCGCATACAACAATCCCACTTCGATGTAAGCTTCGTAATATTCGGGATCTACTTCGATGGCAGTTTTGTAGGAAGAAGCTGAAATATCGGTATCGCCCATCGTCTTGTATAGACGTCCGCGCAAGTAGTAAGCCTCGGGCTCGAATTCATTGACACGCAATGCTGCATTGAGTTGACGCCGGGCGAGATCATGATTCCCAAGCACAATGTCGATACCTGTTTTCTTGAGTAATCCGGGCACGTTCAACGAATCGTATCTCAAACAGGTACTATAGTCATCGTATGCTTCTTTTACTTTCTCTTGTTTGAAATACAACTCACCGCGAAGCAGATAAATGTCTGCCTTGGTTGAGTCTATACCGATGGCTCGCAGTATATCGGAATAGGCGTTGGGAAACATTGCCCGGTCGCCCCAGTAGCGGGCGCGTTCGAGGTATGCTGTGTAATCGTTTGGATTATCGATGATGCGCTTGTTGATGGCTCGCAGCAGAGAGTCGAGCTGTGCGATGGAATCTGCTTGTGCTTCCAGTTCAGTGCTATTGGACTTGCTCTGTTGTTGCATACCATCGCATGAGTGCATGCTGAGCAACGAGCAGAATGAAATCAGGATTGAAAGAATGCGCATGAGGTTGAAACGATTAAAATGAAAAGGCCCCCGAATGTTCGGGGGCCAAATTTCGCACTTTCTGTCCATTCCCCCAAAAGCATCGAATTGGCTGATGGGTTGACGGTGGGGGGCTGGCTTTAGTAAGTATGAAGGTTATGCTGTTACGAGGTTTTTGGCCGCAATGGCTTCTTTCACCTTGGTCTCGATTTCTTCCATCAAATCAGGATTGTCTTCGAGCAATTGCTTAACGGCGTCGCGACCTTGACCCAATTTCGTTTCGTTGTAGCTAAACCATGAACCGCTCTTCTTGATTACGTTCATGTCGACACCCATGTCGATGAGTTCACCCACGCGGCTAATGCCGTGGCCGTAGATGATGTCGAACTCAGCGGTGCGGAACGGAGGAGCAACCTTATTCTTTACAATCTTCACCTTGGTGCGGTTACCGATGGCGTTTTCACCGTCTTTGATTTGCTGTGAGCGGCGAATGTCGATACGAACAGAAGCATAAAACTTCAATGCATTACCACCTGTAGTGGTTTCAGGGTTACCGAACATTACACCGATTTTCTCGCGCAATTGGTTGATGAAGATGCAGCAGCATCCTGTTTTGCTGATGGTAGAAGTTAGCTTGCGCAATGCCTTCGACATCAAACGTGCTTGAACACCCACGTTGCTGTCGCCCATTTCGCCTTCAATTTCAGCGCGTGGGGTCAAAGCGGCTACGGAGTCGATGACGATAAGATCGATGGCGCCGGAACGAATGAGGTTGTCGGCGATTTCCAACCCTTGCTCACCGTTATCGGGCTGTGAGATGAGGAGGTTTTCGGTGTCTACACCCAATGCCTCTGCATAAAACTTATCGAATGCGTGTTCGGCATCGATAATAGCGCAGATACCTCCGGCCTTTTGGCACTCGGCAATAGCATGGATAGCCAATGTGGTTTTACCGGATGATTCCGGACCATAGATTTCTACGATACGTCCTTTCGGGTAACCGCCTATGCCCAGGGCCAAATCCACACCGATAGAGCCACTCGGAATTACCTCGATTTGCTCTGTGGCTTCGTCGCCCAATTTCATTACCGCACCTTTTCCGTAGGTCTTTTCCAGCTTGTCCATGGCGAGTTGGAGCGCCTTCATTTTTTCTTTGTTTACATCAGCCATTGTATTGTGTTTTAAAAGTTAGCTATCCTTGAATTGTGACGCAAGGTATGTGGGCCAGATTGTAAACTATTTACAACGAAAAAGAATTTATGAGCATGAAATTAAACGTTGCGAGTAATGACGGGCAGCTGTGGTGGAATAATATTCCTATAAGAGTGGCGAGTGGCGAGTGGCGAGTGGCGAGTGGCG
>JBILCQ010000139.1:0-6075 GCA_044353065.1 Flavobacteriales bacterium
CGGCCTCAACAAAATGTACTTGTTGATGGAAAAACAGCACAATCGTGGTCAAGACGGTGCGGGCATAGCGAACATCAAAATCGATATGCCACCCGGAAAACGCTATATAAGCCGAGTGCGCAGCAACGATCCGCAACCCATACGCGAATTGTTTTCCAAGGTAATGTCGCGCTTCGAGGAGCTCGAACGATCGCGCCCCGATAAGCTGAGCGATACACAATACCTGAAAGATAACTATGCCTTTACTGGCGAACTATTTCTAGGCCATCTGCGATACGGCACTTACGGGGGCAACAGCATCGAAAACTGTCATCCGTTTCTGCGTGAAAATAACTGGATGACACGCAATCTAGTCGTGGCCGGTAACTTCAATCTTACCAACGTTGACGAGCTTTTCCAGCTCTTGATTGATCTCGGCCAACACCCCAAACAAAAGGCTGATACCGTGACCGTGATGGAAAAAATCGGTCACTTTCTAGACGAAGAAAACCAGCAACTCTTTGAGCGATTCAAACAAGAGGGCCACGACAACAAGAAAATTACCGAACTCATTTCTGAAAACATCGATGTGCAGCGTGTGTTAACTCGCGCCACACGCGACTTCGATGGTGGCTTTACCATGGCCGGTCTCATTGGTCATGGTGATGCATTCGTGCTTCGCGACCCTTCCGGTATTCGTCCCGCCTACTGGTATGAAAACGAAGAAGTAGTGGTCGTCGCATCAGAACGCCCTCCTATTCAAGCAGCGTTTAACGCTCCACTTAGTGACATTAAAGAACTCACACCGGGTGGTGCTATCATCATTCGGAAAAATGGTTCGACTGCCGAAAAACCCATTATTGAACCCCGCGAAAAAAAGTCGTGCTCATTTGAACGCATCTACTTCTCACGCGGCAACGATGAAGCAATTTACAAAGAGCGACAAGCGCTTGGCAGAAACGTGGTTCCTCAAATTTTGTCGGCGGTAAACTATGACTTAGACAATACCGTGTTTTCATTCATTCCGAATACCGCAGAAACGGCTTTCTATGGCATGATGAAAGCACTGGAAGATCACCTCAACGACGTCAAGATTCGCGACATAAAAGCATTAGGCGACAATGCCTCCATTGAAGCCATTGAGCAAATCATCCGTAAGCGTGCACGACTCGAAAAAATTGCCATCAAAGACGTTAAGCTCCGCACATTCATAACACAAGACAGCGCGCGCGATGAAATGGTGGCACACGTGTATGATACCACTCACGGTGCTGTGAAGCGCGGCGTTGATACGCTAGTTGTTATTGATGACTCCATTGTGCGCGGCACTACTTTGAAGCGCTCCATCATCAAAATGCTCGACCGATTAGGGCCGAAGAAAATCATCATCGTTTCTTCTGCGCCGCAAATTCGATATCCCGATTGTTACGGCATCGACATGGCGAAACTAGGCGACTTCATTGCGTTTCAAGCGGCTATCGCACTGCATAAGGATGCCGGATCATTTGAGGCTGTTACGTCAAGCGTACTTGAAAAATGCAGACAAGTTGAGGCGTTACCTAAAAATGAACAGTACAACTGTGTTCGTGAAATTTTCGCTGGTTTCACCGCCAATCAAATCTCAGCGAAAGTGGCTCAACTGGTCACCCCCAATAATACGCAAGCTCAAGTAGAGGTGATTTTCCAGACTATTGAAGGCCTTCACAATGCCTGCCCGGATCATACAGGCGATTGGTATTTCACGGGAAATTATCCTACACCGGGAGGACATCGCGTTGTAAATCGTGCATTTATCAATTACATGGAAGGGAAAAACGAGCGCGCTTACTAGCCTCGTTTATACACCGGGACAGTGCTGCAGGGCTCACCAAACATGATGCTACGCGCAACAGGACGAAGCTTAACTACCAAATGCGCGTAGGCCGATTGCGGCACAGGAAGGTTACTGCATCCCTTCACAACGCAACGCTTATCGCGATACTCATTCACATTGAGCGACTCGATCATGTTTCTGAAAAGTACTTTCTCCAGTTCAGCAGCATTTCCATGAACGATAGTTGTCGCATAATCGCTCAATGCAGAGGCCACTAGCATATAGGCCCATGCCGGAATAATGGCGTCAACCGAACAAAAAACCGCAACATGCTTTCCTTGATAAATAGACCAGTCATTTGACTGAATCCATGTGCGAAAATCCTTTTCGCGTAGCGCAAGACCTTGCCATAGTTGATCTGCTATATCAATGCTAACGCGCTCACCGACAGGATAGAGCTCTTCCAAATCGATTGTGACGAGTCCGCTTGCCGCAACTTTATTGACGATTTCGTCCATAGCACAAATGTATGGCTAAGCCGTACGACGCTCTACAGCTGACTCACGAAGCATTTCCTCACTTGCAGCGACCATAGCCGCTACATCATAATGACACTCCGCGTAAAGCTCGTCTTGCGAACCATGCTCAACAAGGCGATCCGGAATTCCGAGTCGCTTCACTTGCGATTGATATCCATTGTCGACCATGAACTCGAGTACCGCGCTTCCCATTCCACCCTGAAGGCAACCATCCTCTACCGTAATAACATGCTTAAACTTACCAAACACTTCGTGCAACAGCAGCTCGTCGAGCGGCTTTACGAAACGCATATCATACAGTGCTGCGCTAATGCCTGCTTGTTCCAATTGCTCGCACGCCTGAAGCGCGTAATTACCCATAGGGCCAATACTCAAAATGGCCAGGTCGGATCCTGAACGCACCTTACGGCCTGTGCCCGGCTTTATCAGTTGGAGGGGCGTTTTCCATTCGGTCATCACACCATTACCACGCGGGTAACGTATAGAGAAAGGACCATAATTTTCATACTGAGCAGTGTACATGAGGTTGCGCAATTCACTCTCATTCATAGGTGACGCTACAATCATGTTTGGAATTGAACGCATATAGGCCAAATCGTAAGCGCCATGGTGTGTTGGGCCGTCGGCACCTACTACACCACCGCGATCAAGACAAAATACCACATGCAATTTTTGAAGAGCAACATCATGCACTACTTGGTCGTAGGCACGCTGCATGAATGAACTGTATATGTTGCAAAAAGGAACCAGGCCCTGTGTGGCCATTCCCGCACTAAACGTTACAGCGTGTTGCTCTGCAATACCCACATCAAAAGCACGATCCGGCATGGCCTCCATCATAAACTTCAACGAACATCCGGAAGGCATCGCAGGCGTTACACCTACAATTTTCTCGTTCTTCTCAGCCAATTCGATGATGGTGTGACCAAAGACATCCTGATACAAGGGTGGCTGAGGCGACTTTGGAACCACTTTCACTATTTCTCCGGTTTCCTTATTGAATAGACCCGGGGCATGCCACTTCGTTGGACTTCCTTTCTCTGCGGGCTCGTAGCCCTTTCCTTTCATAGTTACACAATGCAAAATCTTCGGGCCGGGTATGTCTTTCAAATCCTGCAACACTGCCGCCATGTGCTCTACATCATGCCCATCGATAGGGCCGAAATAACGCCAGTTCAATGCTTCGAACAAGTTGCTTTCTTTCACCAGCGAAGACTTCAACGATTCAGACACCTTGTGCACAATCGACTGGGCGCTGCTTCCAAACGTGGAAAGTTTTCCCAATAAATTCCAGACTTCATCCTTCACTCTGTTGTAGGTGTGTGAGGTTGTGATGTCGGTTAGATATTCCTTGAGCGCACCCACATTCGGGTCGATGCTCATGCAATTGTCGTTGAGAATAACGAGAATATTCGCGTCGGCTGTTCCTCCATGATTGAGGCCTTCAAATGCCATACCCGCGGTCATAGCTCCGTCGCCGATAACCGCAATTACCTGGCGATCTGTTTCTTTCTTAACCTTGGAAGCTACCGCCATACCCACAGCAGCGCTGATAGACGTTGATGAGTGACCCACACCGAATGTGTCGTACTCACTCTCGCTTCGCTTTGGAAAACCGCTGATCCCCTTGTATTTGCGGTTCGTGTGAAAAACATCCCGGCGGCCTGTCAAAATCTTGTGACCATAAGCTTGGTGACCAACATCCCAAATCAGCTGATCGTAGGGGGTATTGAACACGTAATGCAGCGCTACCGTCATTTCGACGACGCCCAAGCTCGCACCAAAGTGACCGCCCTTTTCGCTAACAATGTCCACGATATATTGGCGCAACTCCTTCGACAATTGTGGTAATTGCTCGGTCTTCAACAACCTGCGCAAATCTTCGGGAGTATTTATCTGAGCCAACAGAGGGCCGGGAACATAGGGATTGCTCATATTCAGTGGGCCACCGATTAGTGAAAGGCAGCAAAGAGTATAACAAGGTGAATGTCTGAAAGTTCGCTAAAATACCAACCGGAGATTCAATTGGCAACGACTCAACACATTTTAAGCATTGACTATCTGCAAAATGCTTTCGAAAATTTCACGACCATCTGTGTTCTCCAACTCGAAATCAGCCGCGCGCTCCGGGTGAGGCATCATACCAAACACATTGCGTTGCTTGTTGCAAATGCCCGCGATGTTTAACATAGAACCATTGGGATTCGACTCTTCCGTTGTCTCTCCGTCCGCATTGCAATAACGAAACAGAATCTGATCATTTTGAATAATCTCCCTTCTCTCATCATCGCCCGCGAAAAACCTTCCTTCTCCGTGCGCGATTGGCACTTTGTAGGCCTTTTCGAAATCGAGACCTCGCGTTGGTAAGGCCGTTTTTGATACCGGCTTCAGGAAAACATTCTTGCAAATGAACTTACGGCTGTCGTTGTGCAACAATGCGCCGGGCAACAGTTTCGCCTCACACAAAATCTGAAAACCGTTGCATATTCCCATTACATAGCCACCTTTGTTTGCGTGCGCTACAACCTCGTTCATAATAGGAGAAAAGCGAGCAATGGCACCGCTTCGCAGATAATCACCGTAAGAGAAACCACCGGGAAGAAAAACGAAATCAACGCCCTGCAAATCCGTGTCTTTGTGCCAAAGCTTCACCACGTCCTGATGCAAAACATCACGAAGTGTGTAAACGAGGTCTTCATCACAATTGCTTCCGGGAAAAACGACAACGCCAAATTTCATAGTTCCGATTTTGGTGCAAAAATACAACGCCGGTTGGTTCTGTCTAGTTGGTTTTTTAACCGCAATGGCGCAAAGAGAACTGCGGAGAATTGCGGCCACACTTAAGTCACAAAAATTATTCTCTTGATTCTTCTTTGCGACTTTTCGATTAAAGAAACGCCATCAATGATCAAGGCTCTTTTCCCATTTGCTCACTGCAACGGTTGCGACCGCGTTTCCAACAACGTTCGTAGCACTGCGGCCCATATCGAGCAGGTGATCCACTCCTAATAGCAACAACAAACCGGCTTCGGGAATTCCAAAAGAAGATAGTGTTCCTGCAATCACAACCAACGATGCGCGCGGTACTCCGGCAATCCCCTTGCTCGTAATCATCAGCACCAACAACATGGTTATCTGTTGGTCAATGCTCATGTGAATACCATAACTCTGGGCAATGAATAAACTCGCAAATGTCATGTACATCATCGAGCCATCGAGGTTAAAAGAATAACCCAAGGGCAACACGAAACTCACAATACGATTGCGACACCCAAATCGCTCCAACTCTTCGAGCGTCTTGGGAAACGCTGCTTCACTGCTCGCGGTAGAAAACGCCAGCAATAATGGCTCTTTAATTCTACTCACCAATGTCTTAACACGTTTTCCTACTAGCAGATACGCTGCAAAAAGCAACAATACCCACAACAAGAACAATCCGAAATAAAACTCACCGATGAACACTCCATAAGTCACTAACACCCCTAATCCCTTTTTCGCAACCACGGCCGTCATAGCCGAAAAAACAGCGAGTGGAGCGAAGTTCATCACGTAGCCGGTAATCTTTAGCATTACGTGTCCAACCGCATCTAGCGCCTTAATGACTATTTCTCCTTTATCGCCCAGCGCCGCTGTTGCGACTCCAAAAAACAACGAGAAAACAACGATCTGCAAAATCTCATTTGCCGCCATTGCTTCAATCACACTCTTCGGGAAAATATGCGTAATCACTCCTTTGAAAGTCAT
>JBILCQ010000140.1:0-6055 GCA_044353065.1 Flavobacteriales bacterium
AGTATCCGAAGGTTTTAATCCGGAGCGCGATCTTCAACGAGTTGGAGTAGTAAATCAAACTACCATGCTCGCTTCGGAGACACAAGAAATTGCCGATTATTTCAAAGAGATAATGGTGAAGAAACATGGCGTGGACTCAAAAGATTTCTTTGCTGACACACGCGATACGTTGTGCTATGCAACCAACGACAATCAACAATCCACCACTGCCGCGTTGGAGTGCAATGCCGATTTGGCACTGGTAATCGGCGGCTACAACAGCTCAAACACTTCACAAATTGTAACCATTCTGGAATCGAAATTCCCCACCTATTTCATTCAAGACGCCGGGGAAATAGTTAGCGAATCAAGCATTCGTCATTTTCACTATGGTAATCATACGCACGCCGAAACAACGCAATGGCTTCCGTCAAAAGAACATTTACGCGTTCTAATTACCAGTGGTGCTTCCTGCCCGGATACGGTCATGGAGGAAGTCATCCATCGCATCCTTGAATTGCGTCCTTCACTCATTTCACCGGAAGAAGCACTCACTCGTTTTATGGCCTGATAGGCATAACAAGTACTTTCAAACAACTCTTATTCGCGTTAGTTTTGTGCAGACCTATTATTCATCTGCATGTCCGACATTATTCGACTTCTTCCTGAAAACGTAGCCAATCAAATTGCTGCGGGCGAAGTAGTGCAACGTCCGGCATCGGTGGTCAAGGAGTTGCTGGAAAACGCTATAGATGCAGGAGCAAACTCCATCAAGCTGTTTGCTAAAGACGCCGGAAAGACACTCATACAGATAACAGATAATGGTAAAGGCATGAGCGTAACCGATGCGCGACTGTGTTTCGAACGACATGCTACTTCGAAAATAACCCGCTCAGAAGATCTGTTTCACATTCAAACAAAAGGATTTCGGGGAGAGGCGCTTTCCAGTATCGCATCGGTTGCTCAAGTAGAATTGCGCACACGACAAGAACAGGAAGAAATAGGCACACAGGTAATCATTGAGTCATCGAAAGTGCAAAGCCAAGAGGCCGTTCAATGTCAAACAGGCACTTCATTCCTTGTTAAGAATCTATTCTATAATGTGCCTGCGCGCAGGTATTTTTTGAAGAGCGATGCCATCGAATTGAGACATATGATTGACGAGCTTCAACGCGTAGCGCTAGCTCATCCGGAAATCGAGTTTCAGTTTACTCACAACGGTGCGGAGGTTTTTATGCTCCCTATTGGAACTATGCGACAGCGCATCGTTCATGTATTCGGCTCGAAATACAACGAGAAACTGGTTCCGGTCGAAGAACACACCGATATTGTATCGGTTAGCGGCTTCATCAGCAAACCGGAAATGGCGAAGAAGACACGAGGCGAGCAATTCTTCTTCATCAATAGAAGATTCATCAAGAACACCTATCTCAATCATGCTGTAACGAATGCGTTTCAGGATTTGCTGCCACAAGGTTCATTCCCGATGTATCTGCTCTATTTGGAAATTGATCCGGCACAAATCGATATCAATATCCATCCTACAAAAACCGAAATCAAGTTTCAGGATGATCGCGCTATTTATGCCATTGTGCATGCAGCAGTGCGAAGAGCTTTGGGCAAATTCAGCATTGCGCCCAGCATTGATTTCGAACAAGAGAACTCTATACCCATTTCTCCTGTTCGCCAGAACGCAACGATTCAACCTCCCAAAATTGACATAAATCCCAACTTCAATCCCTTCGGAAAAAGCACAGAGCCATCCAACAGATCGCTGAACTTGCGCGGCTGGTTCGACAGAAAAGAAAATAGTGCTTCCGGCTGGCAGGATTTAATGGAAGTTGCAGCTCATATTGATCGCGAAAAAGAAACCAATACCTCGTTGGACTTAGAAGTTCAAGACGAGATTTTGTTTACACAACATAATCGCAAATACCTGGTGTGCTCATCCGGAGAGCGCATTCTGATAATCGATCAACAGCGCGCCCATCAACGTATCCGGTATGAACGCTTCATAGAAAACATTTCTTCCGGAAAAGTGCAGGTGCAGCAGATTCTATTTCCCGTAACACTGGATTTAAACGCCATTCAAGCCTCGCTATTAGACAGTTTAACCCCGGAATTGGAAGCGATTGGATTCAGATTCTCTAAGAAGGAATTGAGGCAGATTGAACTCACAGGAGTGCCAACAGAGTTTGCATCGGGTAATGGCGAAGCTGCATTTTTAGAAGCCCTCTCGACACTGGAAGAAGAGATGGAAACTAGTAAACCTTCACAAGAAACACTATGCTGGAAACTAGCGTGTTCAGGCAGTATTCGCTACGGACAAATGCTAACGACACCTGAAATGCAATCGCTATTTCAGCAACTAATGGATTGCGATCAGCCGTATTATTGGAAAAATAAAAAAGCCATCATCATTCAATTTGACGCACAACAACTGAACGAATATTTTAATTAATCATGTTCAACCAACTTCCTGTTGTAACAAAGAATATCTTAATCATCAACATTTTGATGTTTTTGGGGTGTGAAGCCATTCCGATGCTGAAGGAACCCCTTACCGGTTACTACTTCGAGAGTGATTCATTTCGCATTTGGCAAATCATTACACACATGTTCATGCACGGCGGCATAGGTCATTTATTTATGAATATGTTTGGAGTATACATGTTTGGCGCCTTGCTCG
Organism: Flavobacteriales bacterium; assembly: GCA_044353065.1. Lineage (GTDB taxonomy): Bacteria > Bacteroidota > Bacteroidia > Flavobacteriales_D > Sanyastnellaceae > JAIBBG01. The sequence continues at coordinate 2,669 of JBILCQ010000140.1, forward strand.
AGAGTTACTGGGGGCCTAGAAAATTCCTTAACTATTACCTCATCTGCGGGCTTGGTGCATTTGGCCTTCATCAAATAATCAGTTACTTCGAAATTCATCATCTTATTGCCGAAATGCCTTCCGAGTTAGTCAATGAAGTTCTGATGAATGGGCGCGAAGCACTCATGGAGAGCAAGAACTTTGTTGACCACAATGCTGCACAACTAAACTTAGCCATGAACATTGGCCTCGTCGGTGCCTCGGGTTGTCTTTTTGGTTTATTGATCGCCTACGGCATGCTGTTCCCGAATAGTGAGTTGATGTTGTTGTTCCTTCCCTTTCCCATCAAGGCGCGCTATTTTGTGATTGGCTATGGAGCTATTGAACTTCTATTAGCGTTAGCCGACCGCCAGGGCGACAACGTTGCACATTATGCGCACATTGGAGGCATGCTCATTGGCTATGTTATTTTAAAATACTGGCAGAAGCAAGGCCGACTTTATTCGTAGTCATGGAACCTCAACAATCCTTGTTTTCAAGAATTCGCAAGGGAGATCCGTTGATGATGATCCTCATCATTAATCTTCTTGTTTTCGTTGCGCTTCAACTCCACTTGCTAAATCTATTCCTGGCGGGAGAAAAAGCCAGCTTACCCTGGGGAGAAGATTTGATGCTCGCAGCCAACTCTTCCGTTCAAATAATGATGCAACGGCCCTGGAGTTTGATAACCCATCTTTTCGCACACATTCAACCGGGGCATTTCTTGTTCAACATAATTGCCTTGTATAGTATGGGCAAGCTTTTCACAACCATGGTTTCACCTCGTAAACTATGGTTGATCTATTTTCTCGGAGGCATTAGTGGCTATTTGCTTTTCCTGTTAAGTTTTTCGGGCTCCAGTATTTTAAATGCCGGGCGCGACTACTCCATTCTGGGAGCTTCCGCTTCTGCCATGGCAATAGTAACTGCCACTGCGATTATCCAACCAACTAGAATTGTATACTTGTTCAATGCGGTTCGACTTGAATTGGCATGGCTAGCCATCATCTTGGTAGTACTCGATCTTGCCAGCATTCGTAATGGCATCAACAGCGGAGGTCACATAGGACACTTAGGTGGCGCGTTATTCGGACTACTTTACGGCCTAAGCGTTAAATTCGGTATTACGCGTTGGCGCGACGTCTCTTCCTTTTTTTCCGGACTTATGAAACGTAGCTCCATGCGCACTGTTCATCGTCAAGCCAGACCGAAAACCGACGATGAGTTCAATGCAGAGCGTGCAGAGCGACAAAAAAAAATTGACGATATATTGGATAAAATTGGGCGTTCTGGTTATGAGAGCTTGAGTCAATCTGAGAAGGACTTTCTCTTCAAACACTCACAGAAATAATCATATTGTAAGTTCCAACTCTTTCAACAAGCACGACCTATTTTTGAATAATGCCGACGTCTGCTGCCACTACCGTAAAAAATACCAAATCATACCGGTTTCTACTGGCAGTTAATTTGGCCGTTTTAGTGCCGCTGATGCTTGCTTATGCAGCGGCAAACTTTACTCCCAATGCCTTGGGTTATCTCTCACTATTCGGACTAGCCTATCCATTTTCTTTATTAGCCAATTGTCTTTTTATTCTGATTTGGATTTTCAAGAAGCCGAGCTATGCCTTGATTTCTGTTTGTAGTGTGTTAATGGGACTCAATCATCTAACTTCCTTTTTCCAAGTCAGCATGCAAGGCTCGGTTGATAAGCAGGCCAATCAATTGAAAATACTTTCATACAACGTACATGTATTCGATGTGTTCGATAAAAAGAATGGCGCCGAAACACGGGATGCTATATACGATCTACTGGACCGCGAACAGGCCGATGTAATTTGCTTCCAAGAATTTTATCAATCAGAAAAATCGAAATCATTCCCTACTCGCGATACGCTTATAAAATTTCTTCCATCTAAATACTATCATGAGCGCTACACTCATGCTATCAGCGGGCAACAATACTTTGGTGTCGTAACGCTTTCCAAGTATCCAATCGCTGAGCGTGGATATGTGCCATTTGCAACGGATGTAAATAATTTCTGCATTTACACCGACATTATAAAAAACTCCGACACCATTCGGGTTTACAATGCACACCTGCAATCTATCCGCTTCAAAAAAGAGGACTATGATTTAGCCAATGGCAAAACGGAACAACACGAAATCGATGATGCTGGAAAACGAATTGCTCGACGACTAAAAAATGCTTTTATAAAACGGCAGGAGCAAGTCGATCGGATTGCCGGTCATATGAAAGAATGTCGGCACCCAATTGTCCTGTGCGGCGATTTCAATGATCCACCTGTATCGTATGCTTATTGCACTCTCTCACAAGAATTGAAAGACTCTTTCAAAGAATGTGGAAATGGGATTGGCAACACCTACATAGGGGCTTTTCCATCCTTCCGGATTGATTACATTTTACACAGTCCAAGTTTCGAAACCATTGAGTATTCAACTCTTCCTGAAGAATTAAGTGATCATCATGCTGTGACAGCTACACTTCAGTGGCCTCGAGCTGATAAGTGATTAACCCTTTTTCAGATTCTTACGATACGCCGCAGCTTCAACGAAGTACTTTCTGGGAACGTAGAGCATTCCAAAGCATTCACCGTGTTCCTTATTGAGGTGCTTGTGGTGAATTTTATGTGCCTTGCGAATTGCACGGAAATAGAGATTATCAGTGCGGGAAAACCAGTCGAAGCGCTGATGTATGAGCACATCGTGAATAAGAAAATACGATAGCCCGTAAAGTAAAATACCTATTCCCACATAAAATCTCCAATCGAACGCAGCCATTGAACCAAATACAATCAGCAAACAACTGGGAACTGCGAAAATCAGAAAAAACGCATCATTCTTTTCGAAGAAACCGCCTCGAGGCTGGTGGTGATCTTCATGGAAATACCACATCCAACCGTGCATGACGAATTTGTGAGTGCACCACGTGATGCCCTCCATGAGAATGTAAGTGAACAAGGTTACGAGGACTCCCATCATGACATTTTCGATTTTACATGTGCCATTACTTCCGGCAATGCAATTTTAAACCATTCGGTATAATTGGCAGGATTCAATTGCACGTCGATGTAGACGTCATAAACAGACATCCATTTCCAGTCACACACTTCTTCCTCAGATATGCTGGGGGATTGATTTGTAATTCCAAAAAAGACATGATCGAATTCGTGTTCGATCAAATCATTGTCGAGATCAGCCCTGTAAATAAAATGGAACTCTTTTTTCATCGTGCACGACATTCCCATTTCCTCTCTCAACCTTCTGTCGGCAGCAGCTTCCAGAGATTCTCCGAACATTGGATGCGAACAACACGTGTTTGTCCACAAACCGGGACTGTGGTATTTACTC
>JBILCQ010000141.1:0-6008 GCA_044353065.1 Flavobacteriales bacterium
TGCCGACTGTTGGAGCAACCACACCTTGACCATCAACGATTCATTCGCACTTCCTCAAACACCTGTTGAAGGCGATCTCGTTATCAATGAAATTCTCTACGACCCATTCGAAGGCGGAAGTGATTTCATCGAAATCTACAATCGATCAACTCACGCAGTTTCGCTCGACAGCTGCGCGATTGCCGATTCAACGAGTGATGGAATGAATGCACCCGACTTCATTACCAAACGCGACTTATTGCTTATGCCCGGATCGTTTCTGGTGCTCGCGCGCGACGGACGTGAATTACCAAGCTACTATTCAAATACCGACTCGAGAACAGTTTGGAAAGTAGAGGGAATGTCTGACTTCTCTTCCGACGATGTTGCTTATCTGCTTTTACCGAATGGTGAAATTGCCGATGAAGTCGCCTACAACAGTGACATGCACTTCCCACTGCTCAACACAACGGATGGCGTTTCATTGGAGCGCATCGATTACAACCGTCCGAGCAATGACATCACCAACTGGCATAGTGCAGCCGAAAGCGCCGGTTTTGCAACACCCGGAATTGTGAACTCACAAGCGGTTACTAGCAATGGTATTTCGACAGACATTACAGTAGATCCCGAAATTTTTTCGCCCGACAACGATGGCTACAACGATGTTGTAACGTTTTCAATTCAGTTGGAAGAGGCGGGCTTTGTAGGCAATCTCAATATCTACAACAGTGAAGGGCGACCTATTCGCTATCTCATGCAGAATATGTTATTAGGAAACGAAGCACGTATTTCGTGGGATGGAATTTCCGATGACGGCACGAAAGCGCCTATAGGCATTTACGTCATTTTGTTCGAAGCTTTTAATCCAGATGGAAAAGTAGTTACCGGAAAAACCTCGTGCGTTTTAGCACATCCGCTCGACTGATGTATCTCGTCAAAACACCTGCTCTTCTGAAACCGCTTGCCAAAGATTTACTCTGGCATGTCGAGACTGCACAGCGAGAGGTCTATTTCACATTCGACGATGGGCCAACACCGGGTGTTACAGAAGCAACGCTCGATTTACTGAAGCAATACAATGCAAAGGCTACTTTCTTTTGTTTGGGCAAAAACACCGTGGCAAACCCCGAATTATTCTCTCGCATCGCATTAGAAGGTCATGCTATCGGCAATCACACCTATGATCATCCCGATGGATGGAAGACCAGCCAGATAGCTTACCTGCGCAGTGTACTTCGCGCAAGAAAGACTATTACTTCAAATCTCTTTCGACCGCCTTACGGACGCATCACACCGGCACAAGTAAGTGCGCTTAAAAATCATTTTCAACTCGTGATGTGGGATGTGCTAAGCGCCGATTTCGACAATGCCAATTCGCCGCAACAATGCTATGAGAATGTGGTCAACAATGTCACTCCCGGAAGCATTGTCGTATTTCACGACAGTCTGAAAGCCTCTACCAATATGCTCTACGCGCTCGAGCGCAGTCTCGATTATTTGTCGCGTGATGGCTATATCTTTCGCGCTCTTTCCGACACATGAGCGTAAAACCCAAAAAAGCCCTCGGGCAGCACTTTCTAAAAAACACAGAAATCTGTCAGCGCATTGCCGATGAAATTATGCTGCACGGTGATTACAAAAAGGTGCTAGAAATTGGTCCTGGCATGGGAGCGCTAACAACCTATTTGCTTCAACGCACCGAGTTCGAAACGCATGTGGTAGAGATTGACCGTGAAAGTGTCGACTATCTCAACATCCACTTCAGTGATTTGCGCGGTCGCATCCTCGAGCAGGATTTTTTGCGCATGCCACTCGAGAAAATGTTTAGTGAGCCAATCGCTGTAGTTGGAAATTTCCCGTACAACATTTCATCGCAAATCGTATTCAAGGTGCTCGACCACATGGATCAGGTTCCTGAATTGGTGGGCATGTTTCAACGGGAAGTAGCGCAGCGTTTTGCCAGCGGTCCGGGCAATAAGGATTACGGAATCATATCCGTATTGGCGCAAGCGTACTACGACATTGAATACTTGTTCACGGTCGACGAGAATGAGTTCATTCCACCGCCGAAGGTGAAGAGCGGTGTGATTCGCATGCGCAGAAAATTTGGTCATACGCTCGGATGCGAGGAAAAGCTCTTCAAACAAGTGGTCAAAACATCGTTCAACCAGCGCAGAAAAACACTTCGCAACTCGCTGAAAAGTATGTTGCAAGGAAAAGTTGAAACTAGCTCTGTACTTTGGGACAAACGTCCTGAGCAGCTGGGCGTTGAAGCATTCGTGGAGTTGACAAATTCCATTCAGGCACAGCTAAACTCCTGAACGAATTCGAAATTTTCCGACTTTACCTTTTCTAGCTTTCGGGTTGATTAAATTTACACTCCCGAAATTTATCTGTCTTGATTAGCCGCTCTACCATCGATCAAATTTACCAGGCAGCCGTCATCGAAGAGGTGATTGGCGATTTTGTGCATTTGAAGCGCAGTGGTTCGACTTACAAGGGACTTTCTCCATTTGCCAACGAAAAAACACCCTCGTTTTTCGTAGTTCCGGCTAAAGGAATCTACAAGGATTTTTCTTCAGGCAAAGGTGGCAATGTGGTTGACTTTCTCATGCAGCATGAGAAGCTGAGCTATCCGGAGGCATTGCGCTGGCTGGCTGCCAAATATCAAATCGCCATTGAGGAAGATCAGCAAAGCGAAGAGCAAATTCAAGAGAAAAGCGAACGCGAACAAATCAGCGTGGTTACTGAATTTGCTGCTCGTTATTTTCAAGAACAGCTGCACGAAGGTGATGAAGGCCGCGCTATCGGACTCTCCTATTTTCATGAACGCGGTTTTCGCGATGATATCATTCGCAAATTCAACCTAGGGTATTGTCCCGACAAATGGGACGCCATGACGCAAGCCGCGCTCGAACAGCAGTATCAATTGCCTTATTTGGTAAAAGCCGGTTTGACTCGTGAGCGCGACGGCAAGGTGTACGACTTCTTCCGCGGAAGGGTGATGTTTCCGATTCACAATATCAGCGGAAAGGTGATTGCTTTTGGCGGAAGGACACTGAAAGCAGAAAAAGACATTGCCAAATACTTCAACTCGCCCGAGAGTGAATTGTATGTGAAGAGCAATGTGCTGTATGGCTTGCATCTCGCGAAAAATGCGATTGTCAAGCACGACATGTGCTACCTGGTGGAAGGTTACACAGACGTGGTGAGCATGCACCAAGCAGGCGTCGAAAATGTTGTGGCCAGCAGTGGTACTTCACTCACGGAAGGTCAGATACGACTCATCCGTCGCTACACGCCGAACATCACGATACTCTACGACGGCGACAGTGCCGGTATCAAAGCATCATTCCGCGGAATCGACATGATTCTGAAGGAAGGCATGAACGTGCGTGTGCTGCTCTTTCCTGACGGTGATGACCCCGATAGTTTCGCTCGCAAGCACAGCTCAGAAGAAATACAAGCGTTCATTTCATCCAATGCACGCGACTTCATTTCGTTCAAGACATCGCTTTTGCTCGAAGACGTTGGCAACGATCCTGTAAAACGCGCAGCACTGATTCGAGGTATTGTAGAGAGTATTGCATTGATACCGGATGGCATTTCGCGCAACGTCTACGTGCAGGAATGCAGCCGCCTGCTCAGCATGAATGAGCAGGTATTGCTGCAAGAGTTGAACAAGGTCATACTGACCAATTTCAAAAAAGAGAAATCATCGGGTGCCCCGGTTGAAGTGCCTATTCTCGATGAGATACCCGCCGATGGCATTCCTGAAAATGCCGTTGCGGAGTTTACAAGTTATCATCAAGAGAAAGACCTTATTCGATTGCTGCTGCATTACGGCGAGAATGGAATCGACCTCATGGTTACGAATGAAGACGGTCATGAGGAAACGCATACTGTGTCAGTTGCCGAATACATCATCAGCAACTTAGAGTCGGATGAAATAGAATTGGAGTCGGCCGTCTACTCTACTATTTACAAAGAGTACGTTGAGCTGATTGGCCGAGAGCAGTTCCCTCAGCCCACAACATTCACGCAACATACCGATCAAGAAATATCAGGAGAATCATCAGCCATTCTCGTGAGCCCTTATAGCTTAAGTGAAAACTGGGAGCGTCATTTTATTTATCCGGAAACCGAAGAGATGTTGCTGCGCAAAGCCGCGAAAGATTCTGTATTTCGCTTGAAGCTCAAACGCATTCAGCGGATCATTTTAGACCTCGAAAAAGAAATGGAATCTTCCGTGAGCGATGAAGAAAAATATGATGAACTCTTGCGGGAAAAAATCATGCTCGATCGCGCACGCGCTGACATATCCAAGTATTTCGGAACAGTTATCACTCAATAAAAAACAGGGGAATACAACGACCGACGTCATTGCTTCCCCCGTTCTATCAACCAAACCAACCAAATTATCTGCTACTCAATAAATCGTCGGACAGAATAAGTCTCGCCGGCAGCGGTAATGGTGAACACATAAAGACCTGAGGACAAAGAGTAGTCATGCATTCCGAAGTAGTTTCCTTCTTTTAGAAAATGTGATACAGCCAATCTGCCTGCGATATCATAAACACGAATGTCATAGGAAGTATCACCTGGCAGCACCCCATCCAGAACCCTTTGCATGCTCGCAGGAGCTGAAGGGATTGTTGACTTGTGTTTGATAATATCGAGACATTGCAGCGGCTCAATTGGATTGTTATCTATCAAATGCAAATGACAACTGACGCCTGACTCCCAACCTTCGCAAATCGACGGTTCTGTAGAAGATACCCGAATCAAATCATGCGGAGGAAACATGAGTCCGTTTTCCTGCGAAATACCCGTGAAGTTGTAGCCCCAGTGATTCTGACTAGCCGGAAGCTCAAATACACACTCCATAGAAACACACGAAGTATCGAACGTACCTTCTGCAATTCGGTGATAACATCCAGAAAAATCATTTCCACCTTCATCCAAATACAGTCCTTGTGCTTCATTCAATTGAATGCAATCGGAAACCGATACAAATGAATTCTTCCCGCCGCGCATCTGCGTGCTCATATCGAGCATAGCATTCGAAATGGTTATCGGACCGCATGATTTGAAGTTTGAGCATTTCACCGAAAGCAAACCATCTGTCTTGTCCATTGCAGGAAATTCAGATCCTTGAAAATCACAATTGCGAACAATTAATTCAGTAGAACTCCAATCAACTACTGCACTGTTTTCATTAAACTTGGAGTCAGCAATGACGGATGGAGCTTCCAGATCAGTGCTCAAGCACGAAGCATTTTCAAATTGACTGCCGCTAATTAAAAATGCTCCTTCAAAAAGTTGAATACCTGAATTCGGCCCAATAAAATCGGTATCTCGGACAGTCAGCTTGCTATCGAACGTTCGCAACTCAACATGCTCAAACAAACACGCTTCGAAAACAGTTGCACCATACCACTTCCACACTTCGCTGAATTCAGCCTCCCATTGATCACTTGCATAAAAATGCACGTTCGTTGCGCTCAGCCAAACATCTGTACTAATCACACCATGATATGTAAGATCGACAAGCCCATTGCTCAACTCAATTGTTCCCTGCATCCATTGCGAGTTCCTCAGTTGAGCCGAGTTCATGATTTTCAAAATCAAATCTTCTGCGCCGGATCCTGACCATGTAAAACGTGCGTTATGACCAAGGTCCAAAAATCCTTCGGTATAAGGCGCAACTTCCAGATAACCCGTTTCGGCAACACTGTCATCGATTAACAGCTGAACCCAATCATCCAGTTTCAATTGACCACCATCGAGAACAATACGTGCATCATTCCCTGACAATATCAAACGATGCGTGTGTGCTTCATTCGGTAATCCAATAAATCTGCACATTCCGCCTGAACGAATAATAAGATTGCCACTCTCAATTTGTAATACACCGCCTGGAGCTATCTCAAGCACAGCACCATCCTCTATCACCAACGTGCTTCCCTCATGAACCACCACCCGACCGGAATTCCCTATAATGAGCTTGCTGTCGCGACCTATCG
>JBILCQ010000142.1:0-5980 GCA_044353065.1 Flavobacteriales bacterium
ATAACCAAAAGATACAAAGGTTTGATGAGCAGGTTAATGCCAATCAGTAGCAATAGGTTCGATAAAAATATCTTTCGAGATGCCCCCATAGTGTGTCAATCTGCTGCTTTAGCTATTCAAGCTAAATCGCAGAGCTATACCGGATGAAATGTTGGAGGTTGGGAACGAAGTCGAAATCTTCGGCTTGTTCAACTGGTGGTCATAGAAGAAACGTATGGTCAGCTTGTCACTAACAGCCATATCAATACTTGTCTTCAAGTTATACAAGCGTTGGCCGGCTGTCGCCTGACTGGTCCGCTCCACCATTTTGCGAATGAGTGTGGCGTTGTCGCGAACAGTGAAGTCAGCTCTGAAATTGATAGACGTATTAGCCAACATTTTAATCGGCAGCTTACTCTTTTTCCTTCTGAATGGATTCGGAACTTCATTGAGTTTGTAACCTAAACCAAGGGTGAGAGAGTTACTCTTCGTTTCTGTAATTTGATAGTTGGTAAGTCCCAACGCAAGTGTTCGGTCTTTTTTATACTCGACCTTCACTTGTGGTTCGTTTGTCTTCTCCTTGTTCTTGATTTTTTTCGTTTTCAACGTCATATCAATCGAAAGCGGAGTTATCTGCTCAGATATATTCACTGCATTAATCTGACGTTGGGTAATGTAGTTGGGGAAATTGCTTTGGTCGAATGAGCTAGGCCTTCCCTGACTATCGGGATCGAAATTCAGATTACTCACGTAGCTTGTCGTGTATGTGGAGCGATAGCTATGCTTCAAGTTAAACTGCTTGAAGTACTTTTTAATTGCCGGAATTTTAGATAGCCCATCATAGGTTATCGTCCAATTGGGTTGCACTTTTATTTTGAAAGGATTGGATGAGACCTTCTCTATGTCTCTTCCGGTATAGGCCGCAATGAAGGCCGGAATAACAACGTCTTGGGAAGTGGGACCCCAACCGAGATAATAGCCATTGATTTCGGCACTGCTCAACTGATAGTTTTCTTGATTGAGTCGTTCAGAGAAAGTCAGACGATTCTCGAGGAAAGCATCAAACGCATTGTTTTGATATCCATTCTTTTCGTCATCTCGCAAGAACGCAGTTGGCCATGTAATTACAGATGCGCTGATATTACCGGTTTCCATGGGTGAGTCAAAAACATATTGATTGGTTTCATCATCCAATCGGAAGAAGCTAGTCAATTGTCGCCCTTCCGTCTTGTTCGCGGTTAGTTCTATTTTAAAGCTCTTGACCGGCTCCAAGTTGATTTTGTAATTCCAGGTTTCGCTAAACGTTTCGCTGTATTGAGTGTTGAGCGAAGGCAACTCAACCAGCCATTTTTGCGAGGCCGCATAAAGAGCGAAGTTCTCTCCGGTGTCATTACCCCAGATATCGGTATTTTGTTGGCCAAGAAGGAATGGAATACCCGGTGCTGCAAAGCGCTCATCCATGCCACCTATTTTGGATGGCTGACCATATCCGGGAACCAACATGCCTTCATTTCGCGTATAGGTTCCATTCACATTGCGCACCATCATCAGGAATCGCAACGCTGCGTGAGTAGGATTAATAGGGTCTCGTTTCTCTTCTTTTTCTTTTTCGTCTTTGCCAAATCCATCTTTTTTGGTAGGATCTTCTTTACCTGTTTTTTTCTTGTCGTCCTTCGGTTTTTTACCCGTGTTGATGTTTTTGAGCAACGGAACTTTATTGTAAAGTGTTTCCAAATTACCCTGAACATTCAGTTGCAACTGACGTGTATTCTGTATGGTGTTTCCGAGCGAGTCTTGCGAAAATGGTGCACGGTCCCAGCGATAGGTGGCAGCATAGCGAGCATCACTGCTGATGAAGTCAATCAATGGGAACTTGTCGAACGGCAATTTATAGTTCAGGTTCACATTGTGCGTGTAGGTGGTGTTGTTACCTCCAGACTGTATGTTGCGCCACACAGTGTCTTTGTAGGCATCAAACCACTCCGTATTTTCTTTGTCAATGACACCGCGTGGTTCTCCAATCAGTGCTGTGGTATTCGCAGCGAAATCAAACTTTAAACTCTTGGTGAGGTCGTATTTGAATGTGTACGCTCGAGTCCAGTTCCATGTTTTCTGAACCTGAGTTGTAATTAGGATGTCGCTGTAAACTCCTGTAAGCTCTAAAGTATTGTTGCGAATCCTACTGGTTTCATAACCACGGTTCATTTCCGTATGAAATCCAATTTGCTTGTAACTCGGATAAAAATTGAATTCCTTTATCCATTTCAAATACTTCGATGATTTAATCACGGGTATTTTTTCGAAGGGTTTGATTTCTTTCGGCTTATTGGTAAACGAATAATCGAAGGCACCTAAATAGGTTTTGTTCATGCGATAATCAATGTTGATGTCGCGTTTGTATTCTTCGTTATAGGAATAGGATACTGAAAAGTTCTTGATGCTATAGAATCGGTCTTTTCCACCACCTCCACCCCCGGATGTCGGAGGCGCTGGAGATTCTCCTGCCGCAGGCGGCTTCGGAGCTTCTGCTGAAGCCGCTCCTCTTTTGGGAGCAATACGAACATTGGTGAAATTGATACTTCGTCGTTTGACGTAGTCTTGTGACTTCCTTTTAAGATCCTTGTTTACATTCGGCAAATCCTTCATTTCTAAGTCCGGCTGAAGTGGGCTGTATCGAGGAGTATTGACTGTCTCAGAGTATCCCAAATACATGGGCAGGGTGACACCCCAATTTTCTGGGAAGAATTTGCCCAGTTGCAACGTTGTATTAGCGTCAAATCCCATTACAGTTTTTTGCTGCCTTTCCTGCACTGTTTGTTCCAGTGTCCCCCAACCGGGTGTAGAAATATTACCGGCTACGGCTAAGGTTGCAAAGTCAGCCATCGTTGCATTGAGTCGAGCAACTGCAGCCCAGCCACCTGTCTCGTCGAATTCAGAGAGTCGTAATTCGTTCACCCAAATCACGGCACACTCTGCGCGGCCATCATCAGCCGATGTAAATGCGTTTCCTATCTTCGAAGGATTGCGAACACCGATCATAAGCACTGTGACATTCGCAATGTTCGGATTTCCTTTGACCGTGATTTTTGCCTCGCCAACGCGGGAAGTGTATTCACTGGTCATGGGCGTCGTAGGCGGCCTGTTGGCTTTCAGATTCTGCAGGTCCTTTAACGTGATGTCGAAGTTGTTTTCCTCCGGCCAGATAGCATCTTCATCGCTGTTGTACCAATTGGTGACCTTCATCGGCAACTCATACTCGTAGTAGTTGTCGTTGAAGTCGGAGCCAAGACGAACGAATACAGTGAGATCTTTGTCTTTGAGTTCGTTTTCAATTCCCAAGGCCTCGGCGTGAGCAAACATGCGCAGGCGCTTGTATTGACGAAGGTCGAAGTTGACTGTGCGATACGCTGCACGTGAATCACCATCTTCCAAGTTGCATACTTGAAGGGCAAGCGATTGTTCATTTAAGCTGCGAAGATTGGCACTGGCTACGTCCTGCTCACGAATGATTCCTGGTGGAACAAGATAGGGAATAGGTTCGCGGTTGCCGTTTTCTTCAATGTTCACGGCGGCGATATTGAAGATGGTTGGTGGTGGATCGCCGATTTCTACTTCGCCCGGTGCCTTCAGCGCGCCATCAAATTTTCTCCATTCACCACGCACCAATTCTAATCGTGCAAAGCGCAGTGTGACAGGTTGCTGCCAACCTTTCAGGAATATTCGCATGTATCGAATTGAGCGGAAATCGGCAATGCCGCCATATCGGCTCTCGAATTCTTTAATGGGAATTTTGAATTGATACCAACGGATTTTGCGTTCCGTTCCATCAGCGACAGTTCGTGTCGTTTCAAAACTATCTGATATATAATTCCTACCAATGTTCGATTCTCCCAAATCGTTTCTTCTCAAGCTTACCCGATACTGGAAGTAACTTTCAATCGTGTTGAGTGTAATGTCTTGGTTGATGTCTTCCGAATTGGGTAACGTAGTTGCTGTTATCGGATAGCCATCAGGCGTGGCTGTGTTCGAGTTGCCTTCATTGTTGTTGAAGAAGGTGTATCGCTCGAGTGTATTAAGCGACTGCGCATCGGCTTGTGAGCTTCTAAAATAGCTGAAGTCGTCGGCAGATGGGTCATTGGCAAATTCAGAGTAAGCCGTCGGATCGAGATATCCGTTGAGAACATTCAGCCAGTCAGCGTAAAAAGACGACTCTGCTGAGCTGTTCAGACCATCGAGACCAATGTCTTGAGATGCATAGTTGCCGGCGGAATTATCGAATGCATTGACAACATTGAAATTGTTGGGAGAAGGGTAAAGACCCCAGGTTGAAGTATCGGTATCCAACACTGAGTTCGGACTTGGGAATCCGTTCTCATACGTCCAGTTGTTATCGTTTAGAATGTCTTCTGAGACGTTACCAAGATTGAAATAAAGATCACCACCCGTATCGTTATCGGCATCATCGTTAAATGGGTCCATCAGCCAGAACTGTATGAACTGAACATTGCTCGCTTCAAAGTCAGTCGTAGTCAGCGCACGTTGTATACCACCCCATCGACTTTCCGGTTCTTTGAGTTTACCGTCTATGGTAAGACCGGCAGATTCGTTTGTTCCCGAGGGAAGTTCATAGTTGTAAGAACCGCGCAACGTCGGTTGAAAGTGCATGTCGAAAGTTGCAATGTTGGGTGGAGTGCCCGGAGGTAGTTGTCGATTTGGAAACACTTCACTTTCCAAAATTTCGCGCATGCGGTGATCACTATACCAATTGTCATTGATGATGTTTTGCGGAGTAAGCCCACTGGTTGAGCGGAAGAATAAGGGGTCTATGACATACCAACTCAGTCGCGCGCGATTGTAGTTGTAGATAAGACTATCTTCGAAATTGCCTTCGGGAAACAAATTCAACTGCTGTTTCGGCGTGCTCGCCATAAACCACTGGTTGAGACTTCGCAAATCAATAACACTTTGGCTACCTTCGAAGTCGTCGAGATAGGAATTTCCCTCCTTCGAAATCGCGCGGCTATGGCCCGGAAACAATTTTGCTCCCTCTGCAGAAATCGAGATGTTTGACTTCGCTTTGGTATCAATCAAGGGGATTCTGTCTACCAATTGTGTGAGCCATGGAGCTTCTTTCTGATAAGCAAAATCGACTCCAACGACCGTGTTGTTCACAGGCTCATCACCCATGTTTACCTTTTGAGTTACAGGACGCTCGCGGAGGTTTAAGAAAGTGGCTCCCGCTGTGAAGTGATCACTGAATTTGTAATCGAATCTGCTACCAATCATGGTTTTGAATTGCAGATTGAACATGGAGTTGCTTTCTGTTGAAACCTTAATAGGTTGTCCGCTGCTCAAGATGCCTTCATTCAAAATGCGCACACGGCCCAAATTGTAATCCACCGTGTAATCCACTCCTTCGGTTAACTTTATTCCACCTGCGGTGACGATGACAGAACCTTGAGGGATGTTAAGTGCATTCAATGAGATTTCAGAGCCAGAAGATGATTGATATTGGCCTTTAATGCGGTATCGATTTAAGTTCGGAAAGAGAATTTGAGCTGCAGTTTTGGTGCTGTCATAAAGAGGTTGATACACCACTTGCGAAATAATTTGATTCGCCAATGCTTCTTGTGCGGGCAATCCGTCTCTGATTTTTTTGGACAGATGACTTCCGAATGGTTCTACAACCGGGAAGTAAATTCGCCCATTCTGCGCATCAATTAAACCGCCATTTGTGGCCGCATTGGGTATGAAGTCGAAGAACCCGTCGGGATAGGGCATTTGTTGAGCATCGATCTTATCCAGGTTCAATACCTGCAATAAAATTTGTCCATCTAACGGTTGACGAGGAATGTAGTTTTGATTAACACCCGTCGCCGGATTGTTATACCAAACATCGAGTCTGAAGTTCTCAGGTGCGATACCAAAAGCACCAAGTGAGTAAACGTTCTTCATCATGTTCGCCCACAGTGGCGCCTGTTTGTTGTTACTCAATTTGACC
>JBILCQ010000143.1:0-5909 GCA_044353065.1 Flavobacteriales bacterium
TATTCTAACCAACTGAACTACCCGACCGTTTCACAACAGTGACGTTGTTCTTCCTACGTCTTTCGATTTCGGAGGCGCAAAATTACACGCATATTTTCATTTTGCAAGAAGTGAGTGATATTTTTTCAAATGCCCGTCATATTTCATGGCTCCTCCGTAGTGGATTGCTTTGGAGTAGATTCGCAAACGTTCATTCATTCAACACCTCTCTCCATGCTTTCGCCCTCTACCTTCGATTCTGTGCTTGTTTCCAAACTGGAGGAAAGCGTTGTCATGCCGGTCGACCTCATTATCTGGTCTTCCGATAACCGCGAGCTATTTCACGACCGCATCTTCACTGTTCGGAAAATCATTCAACCCGCCGACCTTGCACCCGGTCTTTACCGCATCACCATGACCAATGAGCACGGCCTCGTACATGAAGGGTATTATAGCAAGGTGCTGTGAGGGTTATCCATCAGGAATTACTCTTTCATAAACTTCACCGAACCAACCTCAGCACCAACCGTGCGAAGCGTATAAATACCCGGCGACAAGCTCTCAACTATTATTTCGTTTTTGCGTGAAGTTAAAACACCCTGCAGCACGGCTCTGCCTTGTGCATAATAAACAATATAAGAGTCATTGGAAAAGTCTTGCTCTATTGCTATCGTAATGCAATCATGAGCGGGGTTTGGAAAAGAGGCACCAATTGCCTGTTTCAATGTTAAACACTCCTATTTGTTAGAGCTTTTTTTTTTACTTTTTACAACGCGATGTCTATTCTCGATTATATATATGTATATATATGGCCAATAAAATGAGAGTGAATATCTAAAGCTTAACTGGAGAAAATCGCTCTGAAGCTTTGTTAACGTGGTTAACGATTAATCAGACGAGTCACATTTGCTTTCAACGATTTTCTTTGAACATTAAAACCTGTAAATTTGACTGAGGAATTTAGAATATAAAAGCACGAGAATTCCTTTGGTCTATTGGATTAATTTGCCTCGAGCGTTATTACAGATTACATTCGCTCCATAGAAAAGAAAAAAAATGAGCCGCCAATTTTTTTATTGCTTCTTTATCCCAACACTTTTAATTTCGACATTTTCTTGTTCACCAGATGAAGAAGTTCAGGAACAAGCAAATCAGACGAATCAGACGAATCAGACGAGTCCATCAAGTAACTCATTGGTTGGCAAATGGAGTTTTCCTGATGATGGTCAATTAGATTATTGGACTTTCTATTCAAATGGAACTATGCTGGTTGAGGATGAGGATGATGGGTTCAATGGAGCAACGTTAACATACTCATTCGCGACATCAAATAATCAATTAACGTTAGGAGGCTTTTTTGTGCAAACAATTTATTGGGATTCTCCTAATCAATTTCACACACTATCTTCCGGCAATGTAAATGGTCGGACATTCACCAGAGTTAACTGAATTGAATAAGGTTCGTAACCAGTTTTGCAGCTTAAAAAGCACTGTGATTTATGCTTAAGTAACAACTTTGTAACCGCCTCGCATTTTTGACTTTTGACTCAAGTTCATAAACCACATTTTGGGGTTATTTTGTTGTTTTATAGCGAGGCTGGTCTCTTTCAATATCCTGTTAAGACAACACGATGTTGTTTAAATCAAAAAGGGCTTCAGAGATAATTCACCGATATTCTATTCACTAATCACCGTTAACTACTTCACTACACTCACGCTCTTAGTTACTTGAGTTTGCGCGTGCGTGCACACCATGAGATACCCACCGCTGTAGAGTGTGCGAGTATCGAAGTAAGCAATGGTACTTCCCGGGTATAGACGAGTAGTCTGTACAAGTCTTCCGCTTCCATCATACAATTCAACCTTCCATTCCACGGTGTTCAATCCTTTCATTTGGACCGCCACGAAGTCGTTTGCCGGATTGGGGAATACGGTGAGTTGATCAATCTCGAGGCGTTCGATAACAGCCGAAGGGCTGGCGCTGTAAGTGCTTACCGCCTCTGTTACGCTTGTCACCTTTGCTCCGGTCTTCACACCGTAGAACGTGGGACCAACCACATAAGGATACGCCGAATTCCAGTTTTCGTCGACCGTGCAGAAGTAAGCGTAAATACCATTCGGATACTCCGGGGTAACACAAAAACGTCCGTTGTGCTCATCGAGAAAGTCGGGCTCACTGTGATCGATGTATTCGTAGTCCTCGCGGTAGCGACCGAGTGGATAGGTTGCGTTGATGGGCGGACCGGGCAAGAGATCGTGCTGTCGCGCGACAGAATCGGATCGTAAAACAGAGCACGACCAAGTTGAATGCAGTCATCCTGCATTTGCACGCTCGATGGCTGATAGACACGCACAGGCCACGATACCGGCTTCGACAAACTAAACGCGATGGTCAGCAAGGCAAGAACGATGCAGGCAACTACTCTCAATGCGATACGATATGGAAGCACGATTGAAATCGATCAGACAACACCATTGCCTTGTCGCTGGGACTCATCACTTCTGCAGGTGCGATTACCCGCCAGTCGCGGAGCAAACTATCGAGTTGAAGGCCACACTGAATGGAATCGGCATCATCCATTACTTTCAATCGTACCGTGCGTTGGGTTTGATAAGGTGCGTGATAACCTCCCACGTGCCACTGAATGGCATTCGATTGACCGGCATGAATTACTTCGGCCTCCAACTTCCAGTTGATATAACCACTTTGCCACGACCAGTACATTCCATGAATGGGATCGAGCACACCGGAATGCGCACCGTTGGTTTGTAATGTGCTGTCGACGCCAATTATAAAAGAAAGATGATCCACCGTTGATTTCGTGGGTAATTTAGTTGGAAGGCTGGTTCCGTCTTTTTCAAATACATCGATAAGAAAATGTTCTTCGCCGGAGTTCCATACTACTCTATTCTCACTTTCAAGCTGAATATTATATACGTAAAATCGAAGCGCAGTAACACGCAACGAATCACCACTATTTACGATTGAAAAAACAGAGTCAACGGAAATTGTCGTGCCTTGCCACATTGGGATAAAATTCAGGCTAACAAAGCTCTGGCCGAAGACATTTAAAGAAATAACGTAAAGAAGAATGGGAAATACGGGCTTCATTTCAACAACTCATTTGGCAATGCAATTCGAATAATCGATAAGGGTGATTTGATCAATATAACTTCTGGCGTTTGATCAAATATTCCATCAGTACAGGATTGAATCCGGCGTTTATATCGGCCTCCACAAAATCGACGCGGTATTGGCCGCATTTTAATTTCAAATCGCGACGGAAATCGGCCATGCGTTTCACATACGTTTCGCGGATGTCAGACGGATTGACCTTGATCTGCTCTCCGCTTTCCATATCGGTGAACGTATACGGCCTGTTTTCAAAATTGAAGTCGACTTCCTTACCTTGGTCTACGACGTGAAAAAGAATGACGTCGTGCTTGCGATGACGCAAGTGTTGGAGCGCTGCAAAGAGCTCATCTGCTTTCGATGAATTGTCGAGCATATCGCTGAAAATAACAACCATCGAACGCTGATGGATGCTCTCGGCAATCTCGTGCAGTGTATCGGTCACCAGTGTTATTTGCTTCGCATCTATATTCACGGTGTCCAATAATTTTTCGAGCTCTGAATACAAATAGTTGTGATGCGACTCACTGGCACTCGCGCGTGTGTTAACGCGAATACCATCGGCAAAAACAGTGAGACCTACCGCATCACGCTGACGCTTCAACAGCTCAATCAAAGCCGCTGCAGCGTAAACAGAAAATTTAATCTTGTTGAAGTCCGGACCATTCGCATCGACGCCTTGAGGGAAATACATCGATGCCGAGGCATCAATCAGAATGTGGCAACGCAGATTAGTTTCCTCTTCATAACGCTTCACGAAATACTTCTCGGTGCGCGCAAGCAGTTTCCAGTCGAGATGCCGTGTGCTCTCGCCGGTGTTGTACTGTCGATGCTCGGCAAACTCGACAGAGAAGCCATGAAAAGGACTTTTGTGCAAGCCCGTGATGAATCCCTCAACAGCTTGCTTAGCCAGAAGCTCAAGCCGTCCAAGTGATTGTAATTTTCTGCGATCGATGTTTACGGGCATAGCGACAAAAATACACGTGTCGAACACTTATCGATGTGACACTTCACCGATTTAGAAAGATTAGGAAAAGCGAATCTTTATCGCATCGAGCAACATGGGCAGTGCATGCTTCCAAAGCACAACCGAGCTTTTGCCTGCATTTCGAAACTCGGCCGGCACGGTTCGAACCATCAAACCTTTCTTGCGCGCCCGATGAATCCATTCGATATCGGCAGCAAATCCGTTCAGAGACGATTGCTTAAATACAATCTCGATGCAACGCGCACGAAATCCTTTCATACCGCATTGCGTATCGCCCATTCGCTGCGACATGATAATGTTGACTACTGCAGAAAAAACGCGCGTTCCCAGTTGGCGAATCCACGACGTGTTGACGAAATAATCGGACTTTCTGCGGTCGCCTGTCACCACGTCCACCTCGTCGGGTTCAAACAAGCGCAACATGTTTTCTGCAGATTCATATTGAAAAGGAATATCAGCGTCGGTGAATATGCGGATATCCTTCGAAGCAGCAAGCATTCCGCTGCGCACAGCTGCACCTTTGCCGCGATTTCTCTCGTGATGAATCAGTACAAAATTTCTATCTGAGCAAAAACGATTCAACTCGTCGGTTTGTGAAGCGCCGTCATTGACGACAATCGTTTCAACGAGGTACCCTGCCTTATTGAGATACTCCAAAAAAGGAGGTAACTCCCGCATAAGTTCTTCTGCATTATTGTAGCAGGGAATGATTAAACTGAAATGCACCTGTTCGAATTCTTGCTAATGTTCAACGACTGATTTTGCGGCCGCAAGATGCGACAATTCATTCATCATCGAAAGCTCGTAGAACTCCCTCTTAGCCATTCACCCGCTTTTCAATTCGAATCTCGATGAATTTACTGACAGGAGTTTTACTTCGATCTGCAAAACTGTCGATGGGAACGAGGCAGTTTGTTTCCGGGAAATACGTAGCGCAACATCCGCGAGGAATATCAAACTTGATCACGTGAAACTGTTCGGCTTTGCGCGTCACTCCGTTGTATTCTCCCACCAAATCGACCAGTTCACGCTCTTTTAAAAACAAAGCGGCCATGTCTTTTGCATTCATCAGCACTACACGACGTTCATTGCGAATGCCTCTGTATCGATCATCGAGCCCGTAGATGGTTGTGTTGTATTGATCATGACTTCGAATGGTCATCATTACCAAATGTCCTGGACGAACATCGATTGCAGGAAGCTTGTTTATGGTAAACAACGCCTTTCCGCTTGTTGTTGTAAAGCGACCTTCGCGAGGTCCGTTGGGAAGATAAAAACCATCGGGCTGACGAACGCGTGCGTTGTAATTTTCAAAACCGGGAATCGCCCCTTCGATGTGGTTGCGAATGAGGTCATAATTGTCGCGAGCTGCCAACCAGTCGATGGGATTACTGTTGCCAAAAAGTTCGGTAGCCAGCTCGCAGACGATTGCCGGCTCGCTGCGCAAATGCGTTGACGCAGGCACCATGTTTCCCCGCGACGATGAAACCACTCCCATAGAATTTTCGACTGTCACAAACTGTTCGCCTGCTAGTTGAACATCGCGTTCGGTGCGACCCAAACACGGCAAAATGAGAGCATGCTCGCCGGTAACAAGGTGCGCTCGATTCAATTTCGTTGAAATTTGAACCGTGAGTTTGCAGTTCTGCATGGCCTTGCCTGTAAACTCACTGTCGGGAGTTGCAGAAATGAAATTACCACCCATGGCCACGAATACTTTCACTTTTCCTTCGTGCATCGCTTCGATGGCTTCGACTGTATCGTAGCCATGATTGCGCGGCGACTTCATGTTGAAGTATCGATCGAGAT
>JBILCQ010000234.1:0-3953 GCA_044353065.1 Flavobacteriales bacterium
CCATGTCATACGACTTCTTACCACCATAAGCCAGGCCTGCAGCGATGAGAATGCTCACGCCGCCATCGATTGGGCAAGCAGGACCAAATGGGCCACCACACGGAGGCCCTGTTGGCGGACCCGGTTGAGCAAAAATCGCTGTTGAAGTTAAAACAACGGAAAGAACGAATAGCGTGCGAATGACTTTTTGCATGAGCTCTTTTATTTAAAGAAGAACAAAAGTAAACAAAATTGAGCAACATGGAATACACACCCTATAATGCATTGTTTTAACCTGTTGGAGTCTACGTTCGAGTATATTTGCCCACAGACTAGACCTCAAAGCCAACCTATGTCGACCACGACCCCAGCAGCTCAAAAAACCAATTTCTTGGATGCTGATGATTTAAGACCAATCATCAAGTTTATCAATAAGAATTGGTATTTGATGATCCTTTTCTCGGGAATCGGTTGGCTTTTCGCGATGTTTTATACGCATCGGCTTCCCAATATTTATGCTGCGAAAACAGAAATTCTCCTAAAGTCGTCCGAAACGTACGATTACCAAACACAGATTTTCAAAGACATCGGTTATTACTCGCTCATTCAAGACATCACTAACCAGAAACGAATTCTTAGTTCGTATGACCTTATTGGAAAAGTCATGCAGCGAATTGATTTCACCCACAGCTATTTCTTGGTTGGCCGTGTGAAAACTGAACAGGTAGATCGATTCGCTTACTTCGATGTTCATTGTGACTGGCGCATGCTGGACAAACGCCTGTATGGAAAGCCTTTCAATTTGAAGATTCTTGATTTGAATCGGTATTCTATCAGCTATGTATTGAACGGCAATAAGCTTACACATGAGTATGAGTTTGGAAAGCTCAATGAGGATGTCAACTTTACCATTCAAATTGATTTATTGCCTCGAGTCGATGAAGTTAGCTTGAAGAGTATTCAGGAGCAAAACTTTCAGTTTACAGTTCAACATCCCGATGTATTGATAGATAAGCTTCGTAAAGGCCTTGCAATCGAAAACCAGGAATTCACGAGTATTCTTACGTTGACCATGAAAGACATGCTCGAAAGCAGGGCCAAGACTTTTCTGGACACACTCGCTCAGGTTTATATCGAGTACACGCTGAAAAATCAAATGCTGGTTAACCAGAAAACGGAGGAATACATCGACAAACAACTCGACGGTGTGATGCTCATCATGGATTCTCTGGAGCGGGTAATTGAAGGTTTCAAAGCCACCAAAGACATTCTGGATTTGGAAATGGAGCAGAAAAATGCCTTCAAAATTTTGGAAGCTACAGAGGAGGAAGAACGTTTACTCGTTCTCAGGCAAAATGCGTTGACCAACATTGAAGAGTTTCTCTCTAAAGAAAAAGATTTATCCATCATACCACCGCTCAATTTGCTTCAAGATGAAGATCAAACATTGAGTAAGTTGGTAATGGACCTCTTCAATTTGAGCCAGCGGAAAACCGAATTGTTGGTGGATATGAAGTCGACCGACCGACGCGTCCAAAAAGTAGACTCTGTCGTGAAAACGATTCGCAACAGCATTTTCCGATATACTACAGACAACAAGAGACAAATTCAGATGCGAATTGTCGATGTAAGGGCACAGCATGATCGCGCAGAAATGGAGCTCCGCGACATACCTCGTTCGCAACGCGACCTGTTGAGTATCGAACGCAAACTCACGGTGAACGAAGGTCAATACACTTTCTTACTCCAGAAAAAAGCGAACACCGTCATTGCGCGCGCTGGTATTATTCCTCAAACAAGTGTAATTGAAGCAGCGCGTTCGCTCGGAGTAGTCGGCCCTGAAAAATCAGGGACCATCTGGACATTCATTGGGGTTGGTTTCTTCATCGCACTGCTCATTGGATTCGTTCGAGCTTTGTTCTTCGAGCGCATCGAAAACACACGAGAACTCAAAGCTTACACGCGCATGCCGTTGCTTGGAGGAATACCCAATTATCAGGATGTCGACCTCGATCCGATTGTCATTACCAGCAATCCGCGTTCAAATGTCAGTGAAGCATTCCGCTCTGTTCGAACGAATCTTCAGTACATTCTACCGGATGAGGGTCCTAAAATTATCCTTGTCACTTCACTACATCCGGGTGAGGGTAAAACTTTTGTGTCCGTGAACCTGGCCTCTGTGCTGGCGAAGGCATCCAAGCGAGTTTTGATTCTTGACTTCGACATGCACAAACCCAAGGTGCATAAGACGTTGCGTATGGAAAATGTGAGCGGAATATCTTCGTTTCTCATCGGTAAAACGGACTACAGACAAAGTATTTGTGCCACTCAAGTGGAAAACCTCGACGCCATTACAGCAGGGCCTGTTCCACCGAATGCCTCTGAACTTGTTCTCAACGCACGCGTAGATCAGCTCTTCAAAGAAGTTCTAACGCAATACGATTTTGTAATCGTCGATACTCCTCCTCTCCTGCTCATCAGCGATTCGCTTGTATTGTTGAGCAAAGTGGATCTCGGGATTTTCGTACTCAACACAGAGAAAGCAACCAAGGCAGGACTGAAACATTTGGAAGACGTTCTTTTGATGAATAATCTCAAAAAGAATGCTCTGATGCTGAATAATATCAAGCAGAAACGCTGGAAGTATTACTACGGCAAATATGCTTATCGATATGGCTATGGATACGGTTACGGCTATGGCTACGGCAACACGTATGGTGGTTATATGTATGGCAACAATTACTACACAGAGGACGCTTCTTCCAAAACGAAGAGAAGAAAGAAATAATTGAACTCAATCCGGCATAATAAACTGCTCAATGGTTTCACTCATCATTACAACATACAACTATGCGCAGTACGTAGAACGAGCCATTCGGAGCGCGCTCGATCAAAGTCTTCCAGCCAATCAGTTCGAGATTATCGTTGTGAATGATTATTCGACAGACGGAACAGCTGCAATTCTTGAAAACTACGAGAATGACATTCGTGTTTACAATCTGGAGGAAAATCTTGGATTAGCCGGTGCGCGCAACTTTGGAATTAAAAAAGCAAAAGGGCAATTCATCATTTTTCTCGATGCCGACGACTACCTGCACAAGGACACGCTGAAAGTACAGAAGTTGTTCTTGGAAGAAAACAATAATCTAGATGCAGTTTCGGTCGATTATTATTTGGTGGATGAACGAGGAAAGCATATCGAGCATGTGAATGCCAGCGAAAAACCAATTGCCTGCGGTATCATGTTTCGCAAAGATTTTTTGTACAACATAGGTTTGTACGATGAAGACTTTCGGGCACGTGAAGAAGAGGATCTGCGCATTCGGTGGAATGAAAAGTATAATATCTACAACATCATACTCCCTCTTTACAGATATCGCATGCACGATAATAACCTTACGAAAAACGCGAGTGAAATGAATAAGCATCAGGAGATGCTTCAAATGAAACATGGCCGATGAATCGCTTTATTGAAGGAGAATCTATCTATTTGCGCGCTGTAGAAGCTGCCGATGCCGGTGAACGATACTTGTCGTGGATGAATGATGAGGAAGTAACCAAAGGCCTTGCATCAGGGGTATTTCCGACCACAATTGAAGATCTTAAAAAGTATATCCAGAATATCACATCCTCTCGAAATGCAGTCATGTTTGCCGTGTGCGACAAACAGAATGATTTGCATATCGGCAATATCAAATTGGACAACTTCGATTGGGTGAATCGAACCTGTGAACTCGGTCTTCTTCTCGGAGATAGATCCTATTGGGGAAAGGGAGTTGGGACACAAGTTATGGAACTTACGCTGAAATACGCCTTTCAGCAATTAAATATCCGCAAAGTAGTATTGGCGGTATACGCGAACAACCCTGCCGCTATTCGGTTGTATGAAAAAGTAGGTTTCCAAAAAGAAGGATGCCTGCGTGATCAAATCTTTTACAAGGGCGAGTACATCGACAAATACTACATGGGTGTTT
>JBILCQ010000144.1:0-5882 GCA_044353065.1 Flavobacteriales bacterium
GTGCAAACTTCACCGATGATAACTGTTCAGGTGTTGTGAACGAAGGTTGCTGCAACATTTTGCTGAGTGCAACAACTACCAGCACAACATGCGCGGCCGTTTCTAATGGAAGTATCAACTTGAGTGTCACGAATGGTTTCGCTCCATACACATATAGCTGGAGCAACGGTTCTACCTCTGAAGATCTGGGCAATTTGGCTGCGGGCACCTACTCCGTAACCGTTACTGATTTCTATGGATGTTCGGCTTCCACAAGCTTTACCGTTACTAACGGTTCAGGCACTGCGCCAGCCGCACCTACCGCTATTGATGGTCCTTATGGAGTATGTCGCAGCTCAAGCGGAAATGTGTTTACCACTCCGTCGGTGCCAGGTGCTACTTCATACCAGTGGACTTTGCCAACAGGCGCTACCGGAACTTCGACTACTAATTCCATCACACTGAGCTTCAGTTCAACCTATAGCACAAGTAACCTTACTGTGCGAGCGATTGGCCCATGCGGCACTAGCGCTTCGTTTAGCCGCGCGGTTTATGCCAATACAGCTGTACCTGTTGCTCCTTCTGCATTGACAGGCCCAACAACTCAAGTTTGTGCAGGTAGCACTCAAACCTACACATGTACTGCTGTTGCAGCGGCTACGAGCTATCAGTGGACTGCTCCAACCAACGCTACTATTACTTCAGGACAGGGAACTCAAACGGTGACCATTGCATTTGCATCGAATTTCGGTGCAAGTGGATCGGTTTCAGTGCGTGCTCAAAATTGTTTTGGAATTAGTTCAGCTCGTACCTTGACCGTTTACAACATCCCTGGAACTCCAGGTACTATAACTGGTTCTGCGAATAACGTATGTCCGGGCAATGTTATGACTTACAGCGTGGCAGCTGTGCCAGGTGCAACGAGCTACTCATGGACTGCCGCGACCAACACAACTATTCTTTCCGGACAAGGAACCAATACAATTACGTTGAGTGCTGCATCCAACTTTACCAGCGGTACACTTTCGGTGCGTGCGGTGAGCAGTTGCGGACAAAGCGCTGCCCGAACCTTGGGTCTGAACAAGAATCCGGCGACTCCGTCAACTATGACAGGGCAGACTTCTAACTTGTGTGGTGGTGGTCAGTTCACGTATTCCATTACTGCCGTGACCGGAGCTACGAGCTATCAGTGGACCGTTCCGTCGGGATGCTCCATCGTGACCAATAATGGAAACTCGATTGTCATGAGTGTTCCGAGCAATTTCACTACAGGTACTCTAAGCGTTCGTGCTTACAACAGCTGTGGTGGAAGTTCGTTGCGCAGTGCATCACTTACGCGTTTGCCGTCAACACCGGCTAGCATTACAGGTCCGGCAAGCGTTTGTCCTAATCAGGTTGGTGTGAATTTCACCACACCGGCCGTGACGGGTGTAACGCAATTGTGGGCAACACCTGCCGGAGTTACTATAACAGCGGGACAAAGCACAACGAGCATGACCTGCAACTGGGGCACAGCCGCAGGTAGTGTGACCGTTCGAAGTGTGAATGCTTGCGGTCAGTCGGCTGCATTAAGCAAGTCCGTGTCGTTAGCTACATGTATGGATGAAGACAATGGTGATGTACTCCGCGACATAACGTTGGAAGCCTATCCGAACCCATCGAATGGCAGCTTTGTGATTCGCTCGAATGATGCTGGAGAGTATTACCTGATGAATAGTATCGGTCAAACAGTAGAGGTAGTGAAACTGAACGCTGCAAATTATTTCCGCTATGAAATCAGCGGCTTGAGCGCAGGAGTTTATTTCATTACCGGCAATGTCAATGGAAAAACCATAACCGAAAGAGTTGTGGTGACCGGAAATTAAAAAGAGGACTATGAAATGCAAAAGGGCCGCGCAAGCGGCCCTTTTTAGTTATCAAAGAGTTCCGAGTAAATAGAGAATTTCAATTTCTTGAAGTTTCAACTGTGTGGAAATTTCTGTTTCCTGCACGCGCAAGTCGAAGAGCTGCTGTTCACGCGTGTTGATGAGGAAGACACTGCTTTCACCTGAATTGAATTTTTCACGTTCAGCGTCGAGTAGTCTTTGCATATTGTTGACGTTGCTCGACACGTTAGCGAGTTGCTGACGCAGTAATTCAAGCTGGCGAATAGCAGCCAATGATTTGTTGCGTATGACGGTGGCTTTTTGCAACGCCTCTAATTCAAGCTCCTCAATTTTGATTCGTGTGATTCCCAGATCCCCTTTTGCTTTTCTCATGAATATGGGCCATGAAATTTGAGCGCCCCATTTGTAGTTGTTCATGGTTAGCATATTGTCGGAGGGAGCTATAGCTTCATTGAGCGCATTGTACTGCAGATTGACAACGGGTTTCATAAGCTCTTTCTTCCATCGTTCTTCAGCACGAAGTTGCTCCAACATGGGGGTGTACTTCAAGAGCTGAGGGTTGGTCAATGCTACGTTGTTGGTTCGGTCGGACAGCACATTTGTGTTCACAAGCGCTTCATCGAAAGAGATTTCCTTCTGTGGCTCCGAGTTATTGATAGACTCAACAGGAGCGTAATTGAGTTCGTTCTCTTTCCATAAATGGGATGTAAGATCAAGTGATTCTTTCGCCCACTTTGCTTCAGCCGATTGAAACTTTTGCTTTCTGTTTTGAACTTGTATGGCTGTTTCAAGCGTATCAATTGAAGCAATGTCGCCGGCTGAAAAACGGTTTTTCGTATCTGTCAATCGTTGCTCTGCAATGGAAACCCACTCTTGGTGTATATCGAGCACTCTTTTGCTCATCCACCACTCCCAATATTGCTTGAATGCCTCATAGCGCAATTCTTGTACGAGTCGATTTTGCTCAATGGCGGAGTATCGTTGGTAAGCTTCTGCCTGACGTATTTCGGTCCTGCTTTTATCTGTTATCAATCCCTGTCCCAAGGGCACCGCTATTCCCGCATTGAGCAGTCCGCCATTGGGAGTCGATTCTTCCGGGCTTACATACATGCCATTAGCAGTTTCGAAGCTCGACTTTACGATGAGGGGAGCACGAAGAGGTACATCAACTCCGATGTATGTTTGGTTATAGTACTCAGTCGATTTGAAAAACTTATTCTGATGTGTTGCCGAAATCTTGGGGTCAAAAGCACCTTTAGCTTTGGTTAGTTCCTGTTGTCCTTTTTCCACGCTCAAATCTGCCATGCGCAATGCAGGGTGGTTCTTGAGCATTTCTTTGAACGCGTCGAAGGTGAGCACTTCTTGACGTTGGGCATCCATCTTCCAGGAGAAAGAAGCCGAAACGAGAAGGGCAATCAGTTTGATGTGAACTGAATGATTATTTCTTCTCTTTGACTTCATCGGCTTTGTAATAGTTAGGAGGGAACCCGTTGAATTGTCGCCATAGCTCATATCCGAGGGGCACATCTTGCAATAGTGCCATACCACGAGCTCCTGCACCTACGCGAATTCCTGTGGGCCATGGTACATCGGCGGGGTCGGGGCCAACAAGTATGCGATACTCTCCTTGATTATTGGTGAAATTGTCGATGGCAACCACTACTCCGCCATAGGTTCCAGCCGAGGCACCGGGCCATCCGCTAAATACGAAGGCCGGCCATCCATCGAAAATGAAACGCACTTTCTGCCCTTTAGAGAGCAAAGGATAGTCTATTGGTTTCACCATTAACTCGACGGCGAGCTCATAATTAGCAGGCATAAGACTCACAATTTCTTCACCTTCTTTTATGGTCTCTCCAACACCTGTTTTGATTGCGCGTGTTACATAGCCATCAGCAGGTGATGTGATGAAATAGAATCCGCTTCGCTGGCTATATCCCGCAAATTGGCTCTGCAATTTGGTTACCTGTGCCTCGGTGTCATAGAGCATGCTCATGGTCGAGAATTTCTCGCTTTCGGCTTTTGATATTTTGTCGCGATAGTCCTGTGATATGGAATTTAATTCGGTTCGGACGTTGGTAAGCTCTTGCCTTGAGATAAGTAACTTGTTTTCGCTTTCAATTTCTTTTGCTCGCGCATTTTGATAAGCTACTTCGCGTTGTTCCAACTCGGTTTCAGACTTCAGGCCTTTTTCGAAAAGGGATTTGAATCGGTCGTACTGGTCGCGGGCAATGACAGCGTTCCCTTTTGCCACATTAAAGTCCATGCTGTCACTTTGCACTTTCAAAATGGATTGTTTTATTTTCAGCTCTTGTTGACTTCGCTTCAGTTTTGCGCTTTCATTCAGTGCATCAATTTGTCGGTCAAGTGCTTCTACCTTGTGCATATATCCGGACACGCTAGACTCCTTGCTTTTGATTTGGTCTTCTACATTGATGAGCAAGTTGGGATCGAAGTAATCGTCTTTGATTTCGGAAATCCGCATGATTGTATCGCCGGCTTTTACAAAGTCACCTTCACGCACATACCATTCTTCTATTTTACCTGGAATAATTGTCTGTATTGCCTGCGGGCGCTGATCGGGACGGAGAGAAGTGAGGCGACCATTACCACTCACGTTTTGTGTCCAGGGAAGACAGAGTAATACGATGACCACAGCCAGTAAAACGAACAACGAGCGCTTTAATACATGGTTCTTTTTACCAGACGCAAGCTTGCGAAACGACTCGTAATCGTCTTGTTTTATTTTCCCTTTTACAGGTGAATCTGAGAGTTCGAGCATGTGCGATAGTTTAAGCTTTTTGCATGGTGACCACTCTGCCTGTTAACTCATGAACAGCCGGGTTGTTACTAATGATTAGGATGGTTGCCTGAGGGAATTCGCGCAGAATATTTTGGAGTATTTCCATGCGTTCATCCGGCAAGATTGCCTGCAAGTTGTCTTCCATCAAAATGAGGTGCGGATTACCAACCAGACAGCGAGCAAGGACTAGTTTTCGTAGAATACCACCCGACAAAATTTTTCCTTCGGGATCGATGAGAGTGTGATAGCCCTCAGGCAAATGAGTGATGCTATCGTGCAGCTTCACTAGTTTTGCGGCTTCCATCACTTGGTTGATGTCGATGTGCTTTCTTCCGCAGGTGATGTTCTCTAATACGGTTCCTTTGAATACTCCTTGGTCGGTGAAGTTTTCGCCGGTTATTTCACGCAGCGTAATCAAATCGATATTCTCCAGTGGCAAGCCGTTCACGGTAATGCTTCCCTGAAAGCCTGCGAAATAACCGGTAAGCAGTTTCATCAGAAGCGTTTTCCCACTGCCATTGGCTCCGGCCACACACACGCGTTCGCCTGGCAATATTTCCAGGTTGAAATTGCGAATAACGGGAGAGTTGGCGTCCGAGAAGCTGTAGGACAGATTGTCAATTTTTACGTGAACACCTTCTTTTTTGAGGGTTTCGCGAACGTCAATTCCTCCTTCACGCTCGAGTTGAATGTCGGTGATGCTACCTATTTTGTCGAGCGCAGTGAGCACGTCGTAAACCGTACTCATGTTGAGAATGACTTTTTCGACGCTACCGATAATCATGAGTATCACGATTTCCGCCGCTACGAATTGTCCGATGTTTATTTGGCCGTTGATTACCAAAAAACTACCGGCAATGATGAGGCTCGCAGCCAGAATGATTTTGAAAAGAACCAGCACTTTGTATTGAGTCACCAGTATCGAGAAGTGACGCTTTCGAGCATCGAGGTATTTGGATGTGTGATAATCCGTTTGCTCGAGTGGCATTGACGTGATTCCGCTCAACTTAAATGTCGTGAATGCCCGGGAAAGCTCCTCAAGCCAGTGCGCTACCGCGAACTTGTGTTTGCTTTCTTCCAAGCTGCTATTGAGTCCTTCTTTACCTGTGAGCTTGAAGATAGCGGCAATAAGTAGGATAAGAATAAGACCTAGTAGAATGAAAAGCGGATGGTAGAAGGAAAGAAGAATGAGTCCGAAGATGATTTGAATTGCA
>JBILCQ010000145.1:0-5872 GCA_044353065.1 Flavobacteriales bacterium
TACCTCGATACATGGCAGTTGCCGCATCACGCAATCGAATGTCCCTTGACATCAAAGAATCCTTGGTAGTAGTGTAAAAAGGCAACATGACAACAACATCATAACTTGACGTCGAATTATGATTTTCTGTTGAAATCGAACGCTCTCCAGTGATTTGAATTGTCGGAACTATTAAAGAGTCACCTGCAACAAGACCAGACACGATGCCATCATTCAGTTCCGTCAACTGCTCGGCCGTAATGCCATGAGCGCGGGCAATTCCGAAAATTGTATCTCCCGATTTCACAACATACTTGTCGCCCTTCGAAGGAGCAGGTGCAGTATGCGGAATTCGAATGACTTGTCCTAGCCGCAAACCGGAATCCACACCAGGATTAATCGAAACAATCTGATCAATGGGAACATTATATTTTTTCGAGATGCCATATAACGTTTGCCCCGATTCAACGGTATGTTCGAAGTAAGCGCCAATATTAGTCGAAGGTTGCGACCAGCACACCAAGCCTAAAAACAGACTAATCAGTAGGAAAGTGAATTTCATGAAGCGCTTACCTGCAATAATGAGGCAAATATCGGAAAAGCTTCAGCAGAAAGCCTCATTCCCATTCGATGGTTGCCGGAGGTTTGGAGCTGATGTCGTAGACAACGCGATTTACACCTTTCACTTTATTGATAATATCATTTGAAACCTTCGCCATGAAATCGTGCGGAAGACGCGACCAGTCTGCTGTCATACCATCTGTGCTTGTAACAGCGCGAAGCGCAACCGTACGTTCATAGGTGCGTTCATCCCCCATAACACCGACGCTGTATACAGGCAGTAGAATTGCTCCGGCCTGCCATACTTCATTGTATAGACCTTGATCTTTCAACGACTGGATCCAGATATGATCGGCTTCCTGAAGCAGCTGAACCTTATCGGGAGTGATATCTCCCAAAATCCGAATGCCCAAACCCGGTCCTGGAAACGGATGTCGCTCCAGAATAAAAGAAGGGATGTCGAGAGCACGTCCTACTCTCCGAACTTCATCCTTGAATAGCAAGCGCAATGGCTCAACTACTTGCAGCTTCATATAATCGGGCAAACCACCCACGTTGTGGTGACTCTTAATGGTTTGGGAAGGCCCGCCGCTGTGAGAAACTGATTCGATGACATCAGGATAGATCGTGCCTTGTCCCAACCAACGAGCGGCAACATGCTTCTTTGATTCCTCATCGAATACATCAATAAAGGATTTGCCTATTGCCTTGCGTTTCAACTCAGGGTCAGATACACCGGCCAAAGCCGAATAGAAGCGCTCAGAAGCGTCAACACCTGTAACATTCAAACCAAGGTGCTTGTAGCTCTCCAATACTTCATGAAACTCATTTTTTCTCAGCAATCCGTTATCGACAAAAATGCAATGCAGGTTATTCCCAATGGCTCGTTGAATGAGAACAGCAGCCACCGTAGAATCCACGCCACCACTAAGGCCCATAATCACGACATCGTCGCCTAACTTCGCTTTCAACTCAGCGACTGTTTCATCAACGAACGATAGCGGTGTCCAATCTTGGGCACAGCCGCACACATCCACCACAAAGTTTCGAAGCAACTGAGTACCGTCGAGACTATGATATACTTCCGGGTGAAATTGCACTCCAAAAGCACGAACATCTGAACGCTCATAGCCCGCAACCTTTACATCAGGTGTTGAGCAAATAAGTCGCGAATTCGGCCCTGCATCCAAAATAGTATCGCCATGCGACATCCAAACCTGGGAATCGGCAGGAATATCCTTCATCAGCACCGATTTTTCGTCGCGGGAAACTAAATGCGCCCTTCCGTATTCGCGATGTGTTGATCGCACCACATCACCTCCGTTTTGCCAGGCCAATAGCTGAGCACCATAACAAATACCCAACACAGGATATCGTCCGATAATCGCTGATAAATCGGGCTTAGCAGCATCTTGCTGATGCACTGAAAAAGGGCTACCTGAGAGAATTACGCCTTGAATTGAATCAGTAAGCGCCGGTATTTTATTCCACGGATGAATTTCGCAGTAGATATTGAGTTCGCGCACTCTGCGCGCAATGAGCTGTGTAACCTGAGAACCGAAATCGAGGATGAGGATGGACTGATGCATGAGGCGAAATTACTGCAGTGAAACTGCATGAAAAGGCAGTATGGAAAGGTTGTGAAGAAATTTAATACGGACATTTCATGCAAAAGCAAATGCGTTGCACCTTCGACGCATGTTCGAAAACTTGCAAAACAAACGAATCAAACTCGCATCAAAGAGCCCCCGCAGGCAGCAATTGCTTCAAGGGCTTGAGCTCACTTTCGAAGTGTGGACGAAAGATGTGGATGAAACATATCCGGATCATTTGGAGCGAGAAGAAATTCCGCTTTACCTGGCATCCAAGAAAGCAGAAGCGTTTCGTTCGGAGCTGGCCGAGGGTGATATTCTAATCACTGCGGATACCATTGTTTGGGTTGACGGAAAAGTGCTCAACAAGCCCGAAAGCAGGACTGAAGCCATTCAGATGATTGGCCTGCTCAATGGCAACATGCACGACGTATACACGGGTGTTTCGCTTGTTTCGCTCGAAAAAACGGAGCTGCTTTGGGACAGAACACGTGTTCACTTTGCTCAACTCTCCGTGGCTGAAATTGCTCATTACATTGACAATTATTCGCCCTACGATAAGGCGGGTTCTTACGGCGCGCAAGACTGGATTGGCTTGATTGCCATTGATCGCCTTGAAGGTTCCTATTTCAATGTAATGGGACTGCCTGTGCACAAAGTGTATCAGGCATTAAAGTCCTTCTAATGGAAAATACACCTTACTCCCAAGACGTGTCGCTGCAAATTAGAAATACTGGAAGTGTATTCACTGTTAGGATCACTTCCGATGAGGTTTAACCATCCATGCGAGTAATACAATTCAACTCGCATTACGCTTTTATTGTTGGCTATCGGATATCCAACGAAAATGTCAGTATTAAAATTCGTTGAGCGCAGCACAGGTTGAAGTTCACTCAACGCTTTCACTGCAAAAACAGGGCGAAGCGTCAAGCCGAATTCGGGTCTCGCTTCAGGTCGAGGAAACGACTTGGTGCGAAACGAGGAGTAAATCCAGGAAATGGGAAACTCGGCTGTCATTGGAAATATTTGACGCTCTGTTGTCTTATTGAAACTGGCTGGATACACAATGGCCATGGGCAAGAAAAAAGCTTCCACTGCAGGTCTTATAATCGACCTTTTCCCCAGATAAAAATTATAGCAGAATCCCGCGAGTAGTCCCGCTGAGTTGGAAAGCTTCGGAGAGGCATTGAATTCTTCAATCGCGCGCGACTCCATTCTTCCGAGCGAATAAGCGCCTCCAATATATAGCCCGAGATCTTTCGAAGACCGAACGCCACTTGTGTCCTTATCAGTCGCTCTTACAACTCCTCCGCATAAACACAAGAGAACAAACAATATCGAAGCGACACGCGCTCTTCCGTCAATGGCTCTCATTATTCAACTACAAAATCCTTGTCGTTCAGCTTCGGATTTACACGCATTTCAGTGAAGTTAAACTCCATTGATTGCGGGCCTGCCGACTGTGTGAACTTAGAAGGATACTTCAGCGTGCGCGTTTGCTTGCCGTCGGGCACGCTTACCGATGCATATTCCGTGTAGCGGGTTTCAGCTAGAACGGCCTCTTCACCTTCTCCCTGCATAGAAGTCGACATCAACTTCAATCCGGATTTCACGCTGTAGTAATCTGTTGCAACTGATCCGGTCGACTTGGTAACTTCAACCACATACGCCTCTTCCTCATCAACCTTTCCAATTCCCTTCAATACAGCCTTAGCACCGTACTT
This sequence comes from Flavobacteriales bacterium, assembly GCA_044353065.1. Taxonomy (GTDB): domain Bacteria; phylum Bacteroidota; class Bacteroidia; order Flavobacteriales_D; family Sanyastnellaceae; genus JAIBBG01. Next base: position 3,857 of record JBILCQ010000145.1, read on the forward strand.
CTCATAGTTTGCTTCTACCAGCATATCAATTTGCATCTTGATATCAACCAGTTCATCCGCTTCCATAGGCGCCTTAGCACCCATTTGAATATTGACTCCCTTTGTTCCATCAAAAACCTGCTTCATCATTTCATTTCCGTTCATGGAAATCGAGTTCAATAACTTGCTGTTGTCTTTCACTTTCAATGAAACATTGAGTGCCATCGGCCCCAACTTCATTTGTCCCACCTGCTCATACGACTTCACGAGTGCGAAAGCTTCCTTACCACCAACAGCCGAAACATAGGCATCAATTACGGTTTGAATGTTTACGCCATCCGGAACCGGCTTCATATCTGAGAAAGGAGTTCCATCTGCGTTCAAGATATCGACTTTACCTGAGGCAGCAAATTTGGCGAGCTTATCGGCCACCTCGCGGCTACCTACCACGGTGATGTAGGCATTTGACGGACGAAGCACGCGCTTAGCCATGGCCTGCACATCCGCCACAGTCACTGCGTTTAGTTTCTGCAGATAGGTTTCGTAGAAATCCTTTGGCAGCTTGTACTTCTCGATATTGAGAGCGAAATTGGCAATGGTTTGCGGACGTTCAAGTGAACGAGCAAAACTTCCGGTCATGATATTCTTCACGGTTTGAAGAGTGCTATCAGCCACCGGCTGGTTCACGAGACGATCCATTTCGAAGAGGATTTCAGTCACAGCGCTATCTGTTACAGCGTTGCGCACACTGGCTCCCGCGCTGAATGCTCCAATAACATCATCAGGAGAAATGCTTGAGTAAGCGCCGTAAGTAAACGCCTTGTCTTCACGCAAGTTCTGCATGAGTCGTGTCTGGAATCCGCTTCCTCCCAAAATATTATTGAGCACACTGGCAACAATCGCGTCTTGCGTGCCCGGCTTCAAGTTGATTGGATAGGTCACATCAATTACGCTTTGAACAGCTCCTGCAAGCGGAACAAAAGCCACCACATTTCCTTGTGGTTCGCGAGGAGTTGGATAGGTCAACTGACGAACATCCTGCTTCTTCCAAGTACCGAAATACTTGCTGGCTTGTGTTTGCGCCTGTTCGAAAGTAATGTCACCCACCACTACCAAATACGCCACGTTTGGACGATAAAAATTCTCGTAATAAGCTTTCAAATCGTCGGTAGTTATGGCCTTCAGCGATGCCTCGGTAAGAGACTCTCCGTAGGGATGCTTTGCACCGTACTTCATGACATTACCGATTTTATCGGACATCGAGTTCGGATCTGTCTTCTCATTGGCTAAGTTCGACAGTTGCTGTTTGCGACTCTTTTCAAGTTCTTCCGAAGGAAAAGAAGGGTTGAGCAACACATCCGACATCAGACCCAGAAATTCTTCTGAGTGTTTCGCAAGACAGCTACCAAATACTCCGCTCGCTGATGTTGACAAAGACGCTCCCATAAAATCGACGGATTCATCGATTTGTGTCTTTGAGCGCGTGCTTGTACCCGCTTTCATAAGCTCACCGCTGAGCATCGCATAACCTGCGCGCTCGCCCTCAAACAAGGGATCGATGTCGAGACTAATCGTATAAGATACGCGTGGCAATTTGTGGTTTTCTACTACAACCAACTTGAGTCCGTTGGCCAGTGTGGTCATTTGATACTGACCAATCTGAATTTTCGGTGCAGGTCCGGCCGCAGGCACAATAGAGCGGTCGAGTTTGCGTGAAGAGTTGCATGCTACAAAAGTTAAAGCAAGCACTACAGGTATCGTGAGAAAGAACTTTTTCATCGTTCGTGATTTCTAATTGGAGAAAGTGAATTATTAGTTTTCAGAAAGCTTAGGGTCATTGAGGAAATAGAGTACAACACGGTTGTCTTTGGTGTAATACTTTTTCGCCGCATTCATCAAATCTTGCTTTGTAACCGCATAGTATTTTTCGATTTCAGTATTGATCAAATTGGCATCTCCGAAATACATGTGATAGTTGGCAAGACTTTCTGCAATGCCGGCAACCGAACCATTGCGTGAGACAAAATCATTCTCAAT
>JBILCQ010000146.1:0-5859 GCA_044353065.1 Flavobacteriales bacterium
AGGCAGTGGGCATTTTACTGCTTTCGAAAAAGGGAAGGAAGTGTCCGAAATTATTGTGACGTGGGCGGAGGGTTTGAAGGGATAAGGGATAAGGGGTAAGGGGGCTGATAACTTAATAGCCGCCGCCGACCGCTACATATCCACGGTCGCGATTATACTCATCGGCCGCGAGCCACAAAGCATCGTCTTTAGGAGACTCCAACAAAAGACTGCTTCCCGACATTAGAACGCCGAGTAACATCATTGGGTTGAGTTGAAAAGTCTGTCCTGCCTGCGCAGCCACCGACGAGGCCAACACTCCAGCTCCACCGCCGATTAATCCAAATTGCAAGAGTCTGAATTTTCGGTAATCCTTTAGATGAGCGGAAGCACCGAGATTATCCGCCAAATCCACTTTCATATTGCTGTAGCCCACCTTGCGCAACGGTTCATCTCCTACGTTGTAATATTGAAAGGCCGTTCCATCAGACAGACCTTCTCCTTTTGAACCCGGCTTGAGCTGTGGTCCTCCATACACATCAATATCGATGCGCTGATACAAGTTGGTCCGACCTTTATCAATACGCATGGCAAATGATGGCTTTTCAAAGCCCTCAATACGACCGAGATTAGCGAAATAGCCATGTTTATTTTTAAAGAACTCTACTTCCTTGCTCGGATACATAACACCATCTAACTGGAACACAGATTCCGAATTGGAAGGTGAAAGAAATATCAACTCTTTACCTTCAATCGTTTCACCGCTCATTAATTGGATATATGGCCGTGGGGTTGACTTTTGAGCGTAGGCTGAAAGACTCATCAGTACAATTGTTAGGATAGATAGTGTGCGCATAGACTTATAAGATTTGATATGGTCTACGTGAAATAGGCAGGTAAGTTACACGAACATATCAACATCCGTGATTTAAATCGGCTAATGCCGAGTCGAGACTTGGAAAAGTAAACTCAAAACCTATTTGTTTCGCCTTCGATGACACCACATTCATGCCTCTCAAAATAAGTTCGCTATCCACTCCCAAAAGCGCTGTGCCAATCTGAATGAAAACAGCCGGAGCACCTATTCCCAAGCTAATTCCAAGACTATTCCTAAAAATACGCATGAACTGACTGTTCGAAAGCGGTTGCGGAGCCGCGGCATTTATAATCGAGGGCGGGTTTTCGCTTTCAATCAATTTCAGGATCATTGCACACAAATCATGAATGTGAATCCAGCTCATCATTTGGCTTCCCGAACCCTGAGCTCCTCCTTGAAATGCCTTGGTTAAAGTTCGAAAGGTGGGATATACACCCCCGCCATTTCCAAGTACCAATGAGATACGCAGAGCGACCTTTTTAGTATGAGGTGTGTTGGAGGAATTAAGAGCCATTTCCCATTTGCGCGCAACATCAGCCATTGTACCTTTTCCTTCATTTGAAGATTCCTCAGAATTGGGTTTACCAAGAGTTTCCGGATAAATCGACGCACCACTCGCATTTACCCAAATGGAAGGCGGTTGCTTGCATAAAGCGATGGCATCACCAATGGCTCGCGTAGTTTCAACACGCGACGAAATAAGTTCTTTCACGTTTCGATCATTAAATCTGCAATTCACAGACTTCCCCGCCAGATTTACGACCGCACGAGCGCCTTCAAGCGCTCGCACTAGAGAGGGTTGGTCATTCCAAGTGGCATCAGCATTTGAGCGTCCGATTCGGACAACGCTCCAACCGTTAGACTGCAGAAATGAGAAGAGGCATTCTCCAATAAAACCGGATGCACCCGCAATAGCAACTTTCTTCATGAAGTAAAAACAGCCAGGAAGATTGACAGTTCAAACAATGAAAGGCCTTGTGCATTCCGGGGCACTTCAAAAAAAAGGGGAAGCGAACGCCTCCCCTATCTCTTTTTGTACTTCCGGAATTACATACGGAATCCGTACATAGCTTCCATACCATTGGCGTAGTAACCTCTGATCTCGATGTAAGATCCTGCTTTATTCATCAAAGCGGTCTCTAAATCTTGTGGTGAAGTAATCGTCTTTTCATCAATTCGAGTAATGATGAAGCCCTTTTGTAATCCAATTGATTTGAATTTCCCAGGCTGCAACTCAATCACTTTAGCTCCGCCTGTAATGCGCAACTTCGCTTTGTCTTCAGGCGATATAGAGCCAAAGGTTGCACCCAAACTCTGCACACTTGGTCCATTTTCCTGCGCTTTGAAATCTTCCAGCTCAGCACGACCACTTCGGTTGCGCAACGTAACATCTACTACCTGCTGTTTTCCACCGCGCCAAACAGCAACTTTTACTTTGTCGCCAGGACGGTATCGGCTGACCTGCTCTTGAAGTTGAGGAACATTATTGACCGGACGATCATCAATTTTCTGGATAATATCACCCGACTCAATGCCACTTTCAGCCGCGGCCCCACCTTCCGAAAGAGAACTGACAAAAACACCCGATACTTCCTTCAACCCTTTCTCCTTTGCCACTTCCTGTGTCACCTCCTCGATGCGCACTCCAATGAAAGCTCGCTGCACATGACCAAACTCTATGATATCGCGTGATACTTTTCGTGCAATAGAGGAAGGCACAGCGAAGGAATAGCCAGCAAATGCACCTGTGCGCGATTGAATGGCTGTATTGATGCCAATAAGTTCTCCTCTCGTGTTAACCAGAGCTCCGCCACTATTTCCGGGATTAACGGCGGCATCGGTTTGTAAGAAAGACTCAACCGGGAAAACCTCTTCCCCATTGTTTCTCTCGCGAGAAAGAAGATTGATATTTCTCGCTTTTGCACTCACGATACCGGCAGTAACCGTGCTTGTCAAATCAAATGGATTTCCTACCGCTATTACCCATTGACCGATTCTTACATCATCGCTATTTCCCCAAACAATTGCCGGCAGCCCTTCTTCATCAATCTTGATCACCGCTATATCGGTACTTGGATCGCGTCCAACAACTGTTGCCTCGTAATCTTTGTTGTTGTTGAGAGTAACGCGAAGTTTCTCGGCGCCTTCTACAACGTGATTATTCGTAATGATATATCCGTCGCCGGAAATGATTACACCCGATCCGGAACCCTCTTGCACATGTGGCTGTTGCTGATATCCGAAGAAGTCGGACCAAGGATTGAAAACAGGCTGCATGGTGGTTTGCGTCTTCACGTGCACAACACTATTAACCGTGCGCTCTGCAGCCATGCTGAAATCCGAACCACCTTCCATGCCCATGGATACAAATTGAGCATTGTCTTGAATTTGCGCTGAGGCATTATCAAAGATTGCTTGCTGATTAGATTCAAAAAACAAACGGTAAGAACCCAGAGCCAGGACACCTCCCGAGAATGCCATGGCAAACAACATAAAATTCTTCTTCATGTGATTATTGAATTAAGACGCTTTTTTTACGACGCCAAATGTATAATGCCGATGATCGGCTGCGATTGCATGAGCGCTGTAAAATTGTGTTAAGCACTTGAAAATGCTTCATTGATTTACGGTCAGTCATCAAGAAAATAGAACCACCCGATTACCAAGTTGAAATTTGAACTCCGTAACTTTACCGCTGTTTACAATGACATGAAACGTTTTTCCATTTTAATACTGATTTGCTCGCTCGCACTCGTCATCGGTTGCGAAAAAGAAATTACCGTTGATCTTCCGGAAGTGGAAAAAAAGATTGTTGTTGAGGGTACTATTCTTCCCGGAGAAATACCGCTGGTTATACTCACCTGGACTCAAGGATATTTCGAGCCCACCGACGCGACATCCTTGCAGAATATTTTTGTGCATGACGCAGAAGTGACCATTACTGAAAACGGGCGTGTACACAAGCTAGTTGAATACTGTTCTTCAGACACTTCAATTACACCATTTTTGGAAGAGGCAAGTTCATTATTAGGCTTGAGCATTGAAAGTCTACGATCAATAAATTTCTGCATTTACACAAAGTTATTGCCAACTGTCCCTGAAGGAAGTCTTCTAGGAGTTCCGAACACCACTTATAAAATTGAGGTTCACAAAGACAATTTCCACGTAACTGGGGAAACCAAAATTCCCTCTTTGGTAGAACTCGACACTGTTTATTTCGACATACTCAATCCCGACTATCAGGATTCGCTTGGCATTTTGTACGGCAACCTTACCGATCCTGACACAAGCGGAAATGCTTATCGCTGGTTTGCAAAACGGATAAGTCATTATCCTGCTTCAGCCCCCGATGCAAATCTTAGAGGTCGACAAAAAGATTTGACCTTTATAGCTCCTTTCGGTTCGGTATACGACGACTCCTTTTTCAATGGATTGAGTTTCGAGTTTGCTTATCCCAGAGGCATTGAGGCCAATTCAACGAAATTTGATGATCTTAACGATGAACGTGCGTTTTTCAAAGTAGGCGATACTGTAGCGATTCGCGGGTGCACCATCGACCGCGCAGCTTTCAAATTCATTCGAAGCCTGGAAGCTCAAGTGAGCAATCAGGGCAGTCCATTTGCCGTGCCTTTCAATCTGGAAAGTAATTTGACCGGCGGTCTTGGTGCTTTTATCGGCTATGGCGCAGTTTACGACACCGTAATATGCACGCGTTAAGTTGTTTCGATATCAGCCAATGGAAGCGACGGGATTAAGCATCGCGTTCATTTTTTCTGATGAACATATGAGCCCAAATGCTCCGAGAAAGTCGGAATAAATAGGGAAACACAAGAATCGTTGCCACCATTCCCGTGGTTAAAAATGTGACCGGGTGCGTTAAGAAGCCGAACTCAATTATATCGATTGCATCCATAACTTTCAGCGCGACAAGAACGGACACCCACAAGGCAACGGTCAATGCCCAGCTCACATAAGCAGCCCCGAAATAGAAACCGGTCTCAGGCACCAAATTGGTCTTGCATTCCGGGCATTCTGAATGCATCTTTCCTAATTCGACAAAGGCATAAACGGCAGGATTTTTAAAAATAGATGCCCTTTTGCAAACCGGACAGGAATGAGTTAGCATCGCTCCCAAAGCACTTTTTTCATTTGCCATGATGCAAACTTACATCAGCCCCCTTTGGCCATTAGCAACTTTTGTTACTCCTCTTACTCCACTGACAAGAAATAAATGCAGGATTGCCCAAATACACGCTTCATTTACGAAATTCGCAGCCCGAAAAGTTGAAACTCAAAATACCAAGTGTGAAGATAGGTCTGCGTATTGTAATTCTATTAGCCCTCATAATGGCATATCCGATTGCCTTTATGAAAGCTCAATGCATCGTGATTAACGAAATCATGGTCAACCCAAGTGGTTTGGATGGTGTTCCTCCGAACACCAATGAGTGGATTGAGCTAATCAATACGTGCAATGCGCCAACGGACATCAGCTGCATGATTGTCAGCGACGGCGACTTTAGTCTTACGATTCCAAGCGGAACGGTGCTTCAACCGGATGAGGTTTTTACCATTGGAAGCGGACAGGGTGGAAATACTCCCGATTTAAATTGGACAACGTGTAATTGCAGCTCCAGTATTAATCAAACCGGAAGTCTTACCGATGCCTCCGAGCAGTTCTTCGTCCTGGATGCAACCGGCAGTGTTTTATCCGGGGTTTATTGGGGCGGTGGGACTTTTCCTGCCTCTGTATCATCCATTGCTGCAAATGGCTGCCCTGCTGTAACCGGAATTTCGGTGAGTCTTGGTCCTGAGTTCCAGTCAATCACTATCACGGAAGGAATCAGCAATGAACTTTCGTGCAATGGTTCCTATATTACTTCAGGGACTTCCAGTTTTGGATCAACCAACAGTGATCAAATACCTTCAGCCAGCATCACACCATCTGTATCGGTGGTTTGCCAAGGCTTCCCTATGAACTTCAGCAGCACAGGTAGCGTTGG
>JBILCQ010000148.1:0-5783 GCA_044353065.1 Flavobacteriales bacterium
GCTCGGCGCTGTGATTTCCATCCCAAGGAAAAGTGGTGTATGCAGCGTGAGGATAAAAATCTTTCTCAAAATGATGCATCACCCGATAGGACTCAGACCCACAGAAATTGCATACATCGACTGATTCCTGGTGAGGATGCATATTCACAATTATTCGATGATCACGTATGACTGGGCGCCGCTGAATTTGTTGCGCTCAACGCGCACATTGCTCAAGCCGAGAGCTTCGCGCACGGCAACTGTTTCACCCGGAAACTCTTTGTCGTTCAACTCATCGAAACCAATCACGGTCCCCTTTGTAATGTATGGCTTGATTAGCTGCAAACACTTGTAGGTTGGTTCATACAAGGTCATATCAAACCAGGCAAACGCGATGATTGTTTCTGGGTGTTCATTGAGATAATTTTCCAACTCAACGATTGCATTCCCCTTTCTGAGAGAAGTCTTTTTAATGTGATTCAATGGACTTTCACCTTCGTGAAAGTCGAGTAATTCCTGCAAGTAATTCTCGTACCCTTTGGTAACAGAAAGAGAGCCACTCGCAATAATTTCGTGCTCACCGTCTTTACCGGAAAGAACAGGAAAACCTTCGAATGTATCGAAGCCTATCAGCTTACGATTATGATTGAACGGCTCGAGCAACCCGCGAAGATTGCTTAGCGTAACAAGGTTCTGTCCCCAACGCACACCAAACTCCATCATAACACCATGAACAGGCAGAATATGCTTTTGATAAAGCTCTGCAAAGAACAAATGCTTGGTCAATTCTTGACGCTTCAGAAACAAACCTGCATTTGCAAGTATTTCATTGTCGGGTATGGGGCAATTGCGCATGGCTGAAGCCGCTTTAGCCCTTCCGTTAAGCTCTTTTTCAGATGCTAAGGTTTTAATCTTGATGTCGTTGGACATGGTAATAAGGTTGAGATTGCGCCTGTAAAGATACAAGCATAAACGAGCCACCGATTAAGGAATTACACATACATGCGTTTGTGAGCAAATCACTTACTTTTGACCAACCTCAATCAAACCAATCCATTTTATGTTCGTCATCTCAGAAATTTTCCCTCAACACGGTGGAAGCTTGGCAGTAGCCGAGCAAATGATTCTGCAAAGCAAACTCGCCGGTGCAGATGCCATCAAGGTTCAACTTTATACTGCCACACAATTTGGCGCAGAACGCGCTTATCTGGAATTAAGCAAAGACGGATTGAAGCGTCTGCGCGATTATGCCAACACGATCGGCATTCCGCTCTTCGCCACACCATTCACCATGGACAGACTCGATTGGTGCTTGGAATTAGACCTCCCCTATTTGAAAGTAGCAGCCCGCATGCACAAGGAATTTCCGGAGCTTACTGCGGCCATCATGAGCCATAAAAAGCCGACATTCGTGAGCATTCCTTCTGATACGAATCCGGATGAAATCGAAAAGCACGACCATGCGATTTACCTCTATTGCGTTGTGAAATACCCAACACGCGTTGATGAGTTTTCAATGCCTGATTTCGATAAGTCTATTTTTCATGGCATCAGCGATCATACACTTGGCAATGCCGGTGCGCTATTCGCAGCCGCTCATGGTGCGAAATATCTGGAGAAGCACTTCACACTTCGCAAGTCGTTTCAATATGAAACCGAGAAAGCACACTTGGGTAGCATGGACATGAACGACCTGATGGAAATCAAAAACACGGCATTCGAATTCGAACGTATTCGGAAAGTATTGGGCTATGACAAATGAGCTGAAAAGCGTCATTCGTACATATTATGAGGTAGAAAAGGCATGGACCGCTGATGAGAAAAATTCTCCGGAGCACCTTGCCTCTGTGTGTCTTTTCGAATATCCTTCTTATCGCCTGCTCGACTCTGATAAGCACGATCGCTTCATCGGCTTTCGTTTGCTGGTGCGCACCTTGAGGCGTATGCTTTCCATCAAGCACGGTACAACGACGGTTGATCAAAACTCCTCGTCCATTATCATCAGCAGTTCAAAAAACGCGAAAGACATCATTCAATACATTTCACGATCAGGGAAAACAACCATTCATACTTACCTGGACCGCGATCACATGTCGCTTGGCGATTATGGCAAGTGGCTCCCTATTCTGGTGTGGCTTCCTTTCGCTTTTCGTCAGGCCATGCGCTGTTTGACAAGTCAATATAGAAGTGCGCTCGCCCTTACCATAGCTGAAATTCCCGAGATTGCCTTTACACTTCAATTTGCGAAGGCCAATCGCATAAACATGGTTTATGATTTTCTGCCCTATGAAGTAGATAGCAATTTCATGTACCTGATTTTTCGTGAGAATAAAATTGGCATGTTCAAAATCCCTTCCTCGGGGCCTTTGGCTACTCACCATAAAATCTTGCTATCCGATTTCATTGCTCTCAGCACGCCTTATCATCTGGAGGAAATTCGCAAGTTCAACTCTACTATTCGCATCAGCGAATACCACATTTGGCCACCTGAAAAAGCCCACATGTATTTTTCGAAATACAAAAACAATCAGAGGTGGGAAGAAAATAACACTATCGGATTTTACAGTCATGGCGAATGGATTCGCAAAGCCGAGAAACAATCTGATTATGGCGGAAGAATTGGCGAAGCGGAAGAGGCCATATTACGCATGCTTGGAAATTTAGCAGAGAAAAATCCTAAGCTGAAACTTCGGATTTTCCCGCACCCGCGAGAGTTGAAACCGGAATTCAAACAAAATATGCTCGCTCATTATCGCAGTTGTATCGGACACGATATGTTTGAAATATTCACGGAGCAAGGAGGAACTTCACAGCATTTCGCGAAAGCGGAAATTGCGATTGCCGCATTCAGCACCATCTTGTACGAACGATTGTATAGCGGCTATAAAACCCTCATCGGGAATATGTTCATCGTTGAATTTCCCATGAATCAAAGTGCATTGAATGCGATTTGTTTCAAAACTCAAGATGAACTCGAAGCCATGCTCAACCGATTTGGTAATATGGATGCAGAGACTTTCTTTGCAGAAACAGGTTTGATGAAGTACCGCATGGAATCATACCCTGAACCTTAATATCCTCATGAAAATTCTGCTCATCAACTATGACTTCCCTCCCAATCCGGGCATTGGTGGCAGACGATGGGCAAAGCTCGCCAAATATCTTGCTCTGAAAGGCCATCAACTTTTTGTGGTAAAGGCAGAGCTTCCTCAAACGACATCGACATCGACATGGGAAAAGGATGTTTCGCATCCGAATATTCAGGTATACAGTGCCGCCAGAAAATATCCACGAGCACTGTCGCATCCGAAAGAAGGATGGGTGGGAAAAATAAAATTTCACGCTCAAAAGCGACTCATGCAGTGGCGTGAAAAAGGCACGATTTACGATCAATCGATTGGTTGGCAAAAAACCATGTTTCCAATCTGCAGAAGCATTCTTCAGAACGAAAAAATAGACGCGATTATCGCCACAGGAGCTCCATGGAATTTGCTAGTATATGCCGCCCAACTCAAGATGGAGTTCCCACATGTTCGACTATTAGCCGACTATCGCGACCCTTGGCTCACCGCGAAAAACTATGGGATGGCTGCGCTAAAAAATGCGCGCATGAATGCTGAGATCAAAAAGCAACAATTCGTATTTGAACATGTTGACGTAGTGACAACGCCCTATGAATATCTCACGGCAGAACTAAAATCATGGAGTGAACAGCGATGCAAAAACCAACCTTCGTTTGTGACATTGCCACACTTCTTTGACGATGAAGATTTTCAGTTTGAAAATGCTCATCATCAAACCAATGATATCTTCCGAGTTGTTTATGCAGGCGATATTTACGTGGGTAGCGAACCAGAGTGGAAGCAATTTCAAACCACGATTGAGTCGTTGGAGCATACTCTTCCATCCCACACTCAGGTACGCTTCGACATCTACACACACGCCAAAATGCCCACGTTTATTTCAGGCATGAAAAGCGTTCATCTGCATGCCCCTATCGGGAAAGACATTTTCCAGGTGATGAATAATGCAGATGCTCTTCTCATTGTGCTGCCTGAAAACAAAAAGAATGAACGTACCACTAAGTTTTTTGAGTACCTACCATTGCGAAAACCGATATTAATCGTTGCTCCTGCGGGTGAGGCAACTTCATTCGTGGAGTCGAATCATCTTGGGGTTCATTCTCATTTGGCACAAGATGAATTGCGATCATTTTTCAGTGGAGAGTTCACGCGAAAGACATTTAATGCGACTTTCCCAATCGCAACACACACTGCCAACAGTCGAGCCGATGAGGTAATTGAATTACTATCATGAAAATTCTCTACTTCAGCCCACACCCACATATTAATCTAGCCGCACCAAGCGGGCCTGGCACTCACATGCGAGAAGTGATAGCAGGTTTCGAGGCAGAAGGTCACGAGGTGATTCGGTTCATTGCGGGTGGTGAAAAAATAGACGCCTCTGCAAATACAATCGACTTCCAAAGAAGGCCCTGGAAAAAATGGATTCCGACTTTCATCTGGGAAACACTACGCGACATTCAATTGATGCGGCTTGACCAGCAAATCGAGAAACGATTGATCTCGGTCCTTGAAAAAGAAAATCCCGACATCATCTATGAGCGCAGTTGCTACGCCATGGGAGCAGGCATGCGTGCAGCGAAGAAACTTGGAATTCGTTACGTTGTCGAAATGAATGCGCCTTATCCTGAAGAAAAAGCACACATGCAAGGGAAAAGCTTGCTGCATTTTTTAGGTGCCCGACATGAGAAGACACAAGTAGAAAATGCGTATCGAACCATCGTGGTTTCAAGCGCAATGAAGAACTACCTGATTCGAAAAACCGGTGTGAACACGGAACGCATTCTCGTTTTGGCAAACGCCGTGAATCCTGCACACATTCAATCAAAATCAACCAGCCAAACAGCCATAAGAGACAAATTCGGTATCAGCGATTCGCATACGGTTTTTGGATTTGTCGGATCCATCTTTCCCTATCACGGAGTGGATATCATGATAGAGTCTTTTGCGAAGCTTGAGAAAGAACACAACGACTTGCATCTACTGATTGTTGGTGACGGCGAAACATTGCCTAATCTGCGACTGCGCGCAACAGAACTAAACCTGGAAAATAAAATTCATTTCACGGGTAATGTGCAGCATGCAGAGGTTTACGATTATCTCGCTGTCATGCACATCACCATAATGGCAAAGAGCAATTGGTATGGATCTCCTGTAAAAATTTTCGAGTACGGTGCCATGAAAAAAGCCATCATTGCTCCGCGCGTTGTACCTGTACTCGACGTGATGCAACATGAAATAGATGGGCTTCTCATTGAAGCAAACCAAGATGAACTCACGTCGGCCATGCGTTTCATGATTAAAAATCCTGAGAAACGCAATCGCATGGCCCAGGCCTTTCACGACAAGGTGATGCACAATCACACCTGGACACGCGTAGCTCAACAAATACTGGCTTCTTGTCAATGAATATTCTAATCATAACGGATGGCATCACTCCCTTTGTAATCGGAGGCATGCAGAAGCACAGCTACAACCTCGCTCGTCAGCTGGCCATGCAAGGACATAAGATCACCCTTTTTCATTGCGTGACTGGAAAAAACAAGCTCCCAGAAAGAGAAGAGTTGCATTCCCTTTTCGGCGAGGAAGCCATGAAAAATCTGGAATCCATTTGCCTTCGCTTTCCCGCTCCCTCGTGGTATCCCGGACATTACTTAAAAGAGTCCTATATATTCTCGCGTATGATTTACAAACGCATTGAGTCGCGTTTGAAAGAGTTCG
>JBILCQ010000006.1:0-19074 GCA_044353065.1 Flavobacteriales bacterium
AAACTCGCTCAATAACCAGGCGTTCTTCTATAATAACCAAAATCCACTTGGACAATTGATCCAGTACGATGGATTCACACGCAACCTGACCGCCAAGGTTGGGGGACTTACTCCATGCGAAACGTATCGCCTGAAATTAGTCATTGCTGATGGAACTGACCGCGTTTATGACTCCGGTGTTTTCATCCAAGCTATCGAATCAAATCCGGTGGTTGTTACGACAGTTACTTCGAATGGACTTGAATATATGTTGGAAGGGTGCTCAGACGGTGCCATCACCTTCACTCGTCAAATTGTAAATAACGAACCAACTCAGGTTTCTTTTTGGATTGGTGGAACCGCAACCAACGGTGTTGACTATACACCAACTATTGGAAATGGAATTCCCTTTTCCGTGAATACGATTACTATTCCACCGAATGAATCTTCTGTGACCATCGATATTTCTCCTATCGCAGACGACATTCCGGAAGGTCAGGAATACATTACGGTATATCTAGCGAATCCACTTTGTGTTGGTAATGTTGTTCTCGATAGCATTAATTTTTACATAGACGATGTATTAGATGTTGAACTCAGCGCAGACCAACTGAATACATGCGTTGGGGATTGTGTCAATCTTACTGCAATCATCCCTGATTTTGAAGGCACAACCTTCCAGTGGTCAGCAAACGTAGAAAACCCAACAGGTCTTACAGCAGAAGTATGCCCAACACAAGCCACAACATATTCTATAGAGGCATCCGTTGGAACGTGCACCGGATTCGCTGAATTGACCATTAATGTTTCAAGCGTTGCGATTGAATTAACTCCAAGTCCAAGTACATGCAATGGTGCTGCGAATGGTGCAGTTTCAGTAGTCGTGCGCGATGCAGTTGATCCTATCACATACAGTTGGACCGGGCCAAACGGATTTACCAGCAATGCAGATAGTCTAGTGAATGTACTTGCAGGAGAATACTGCTTGACAATAATCGATGCAGCGGGTTGCACAAACTCCCTCTGCACAATCGTAGATTCGCTAAGCACCGACTTGAGCGTTGAGCTGTCTTCGACTCCCCTTTCTTGCTCGACAAGTAACAATGGTACTATTACTAGTTTAGTTAGCGGAGGTTCACCTTCATACAGCTATTCGTGGACCGGACCAAATGGTTATTCAAGTAGCGATGCAAATTTGAATAGTCTAGCCAGCGGTGACTATTGCGTTACTGTTTCTGATGCTATAGGTTGTTTTGTATCTGCGTGCATTGCTGTTGATGCTCTTCCTTCAAGTGTTGAAGTGAGCGCGATTGCTTCACCTTCTAATTGCCCAAATAGTAACGATGGATCCGTTAGCTCCACTGTAACCGGTGGTGAATCACCCTACACGTTCTCTTGGAGTGGGCCAAATGGTTTCACTGCAAGCACTGAAAATATATCGAATGTTGCTGCAGGAGAATATTGTGTTACCGCTACCGATGCACTTGGTTGCTTTAATACCGCTTGTGCAACAGTTGAAATTGCTCCGTCAACCATAACCGTTGATCTCACATCAACTGCGCTGAGCTGTCCGAATAGTAATGATGGTGCAGTGAATTCAACAGTTGGCGGAGGCAATGCTCCCTACTCCTATTCATGGACCGGCCCTGATGGATTTACTTCTATCAATGAAAATATCTCAGGTCTCACTTCCGGTGAATATTGCCTAACCGCAACAGATGCTTTGGGTTGCTTTAGCACCTCTTGCGCCAATGTAGAGATAGCACCAACTTCAGTAGTGATTGAATTAACCGCTCAACCCTTGAACTGCCCAAATAGTGGCAATGGAGCAGTTACAGCATTGGTTACAGGTGGAACTGCGCCCTACAACTATGTATGGTCTGGTCCGGATGGATTCACTTCAACTAAT
The DNA here is from genome assembly GCA_044353065.1 of Flavobacteriales bacterium. Taxonomy (GTDB): domain Bacteria; phylum Bacteroidota; class Bacteroidia; order Flavobacteriales_D; family Sanyastnellaceae; genus JAIBBG01. The sequence goes on from JBILCQ010000006.1 coordinate 1,889, forward strand.
GATAATTTATTTGATCTCTCAGCCGGAGAATACTGCTTAACAGCGACAGATGTGTTGGGTTGCTCCAATACCTCTTGCGCTGATGTGATTGTTCTTCCTTCAAACATCGAAATTACGCTCACTCCTTCTCCAGTAAGTTGTTCGAGTGCCAATAATGGCAGCGTGATTTCAAGTGTAACAGGAGCTATTGATCCGTTCGTTTATACTTGGAGTGGTCCGAATGCATTTACAAGCAGTGAAACCAATATCTCTAATTTGAGTGAAGGCGAGTATTGCCTCTCCATAGTAGATGCTCAGGGATGTTCAGCAAGCCTTTGTACTGATGTTGTTGAATCGCCTTCTATTACTGCTTTATCAGAGCTTTCTGATTTCTCATGTAACCAAATTTCTTGTAACGGAGCTTGTGATGGTAGCATAAGCATTACTCCAAGCGGAGGTATTGCTCCCTACACGTATCAATGGCAAGGCCCGGCAGGTTTCAACTCTAGTCTTGAAGATATTTCCGGACTTTGCGCAGGTGCTTACGATTTAATCATTACAGATGGTGCGGGATGCGAGTACAATAACTCTTATATTTTGACTGAGCCAGGTCTATTGAACCTCGAGGTTGTTGGAAGTGTAAACCTTCTCTGCTCCGGCGTAGAAACAGGTGAGGCCAGTGTTGCTGCAAATGGTGGATGCGCTCCTTACACCTACTCTTGGAGTCATAGCGCAACTGTAACAGGTCCTGTAGCCATCAATTTGGGAAGCGGCAATTATGAAGTAAACGTTACTGACCAAAATGGATGTAACAGCTCAGGAAGTGTTACGATTGTAATCAATGAGCCAATTGATCCGCTTGAAGTAGTGATTGACGAGATTTCTATTTATCCCGGTGGCTCGAGCGTTAGCTGCTACAACAGCACGGACGGCTTTGTTAATGTAACTTCTTCAAATGGCACAGCGCCTTACAGCTTTGTTTGGACAAATGCTGCGGGTACCATTATCTCAAACAATGAAGATCTTACGAATTTGGAATGCGGTGCCTACACATTATTGGTCACCGACGCAAATGATTGTGAAGTTGAAGTTGAAGCATTGCTTACATGTGTTGACGAAATAGTTGTTACGCTTGAAGTACAAAGCAATACTTGCGGCGACCCTACAGCTACACAAGGTGCAATTGATGTTATCTCGATTGAAGGTGGCTTGGGAGAACCATACACTACAACATGGACAGGCCCTAGCTGCTCTCCTTGCCTTACGGAAGACATTGCAGATCTCGCTTCCGGAGATTATATGTTGGTGGTCACTGATTCAGAAGGATGCCCGGATACAACCTATGCGAACATTGGTCAGAATGACTCGTTCGTAGTAGAAAGTGATATTAACGGGGAGACTTGTCCGGAACTCTGCGACGGTTCAATTGACATTAGTCTATTCGAAGATGACGGCGGTGGAACCGGAGTTACAACATTCCCTTTAAGCGCTAATTCGAACATTCAAATTTGCTTTACAGCGACTCACACCTATGTTTCCGATCTAGCATTCCATTTGGTTGGCCCTCCAAGCTGTGGAAGCCCTGATATCCTTCTCTCTCCTAACCCAGGAACATCTTGCAATGGAGGAAATAACATCGTAAACCTTTGTTTCTCGAATGAGAATACTGATCCGTTCAGTGTATGCACAGCCTCTACTCCATTGGGTGGTAACTATGGAGCATATACAGACGGTTCAGCTATTGACTGGACTCCAATCTTAGGTTGTGACGCCAATGAGCCCGGTTGGGCCGTTCAAATTTATGATTGCGTAAGTTTGGATGAAGGCTCACTTACCGACGCGACCTTGACATTCACCGATGTTGATGGCTCGGGTAACCTCATTACATCAACCTACTCTACCCCTGTAGGATTCAACTCTCCAATCAGCGACAATTCATGTTCAGCTGCGACAGCATCCATCTTCCAAGTTGAAACAGGTGGTGGAACAGGCGGTGGAACCGGTGGTGGTGGTGGAACACCTGCCACAGGTAATTTCACGTACGTTTGGAGTGGGCCATTCTCAGGTACACCTCCAACCACTCAAGATGTAAGCGGACTTTGCCCTGGTAATTATTCCGTGCTTATTTCTAACGGTGACTGCAGTGAAACCTTCTTCTTCACCGTTCCTGAAGCTGATCCGATTGTAGTAGATGTCGTTGCAGCTAATGATCCTACTTGCTTGGGTCAGAATAACGGAAGTATCAATATCGACGTAACCGGCGGAAGCGGAAACTTCCTCTACCAATGGATACCTCAACCTTCATGTCTGTTCTTTGGTGCTACTACCCAAGACATCAATAATCTTCCTGCTTGTAATTATACCGTAAGCATCACGGATCAAGTTACAGGATGTAACGTGCTATCGACCGTATCGCTTGAGGCTCCTCAATTGCTTGATATCGTTGTTGTCACTTCGGATTTCCCGGGTGGTTTCAATGTAAGTTGCGGTGACTCCAATGATGGTGCAATCTCGGTATTTGTAACAGGAGGTGCCCCTGACCCAATTGAATTTGCTCCATTTGACTACCTATTTGAATGGGACGCTGATTGTGCTGATGTCAATCCATCTCAATTTGGCAACAACCCAAATAGCCCAACTTTAACTAACCTTCCTGCCGGTACATACGGAGTGAATATTACCGATGCTAATGGTTGTGTTACCACTGAATGTATCGTCCTTACTGCTCCTGACTCTATCCAGTCTAACCCGGAAATCGAGGTAGCGGCTTGCCTAAGTGCAACCGGTTGTATCAGTCCGAATATTTCAGGTGGCAGCGGTAACTACATCGTTTACGAATGGACCGGTGATATTGGCTCTAACCAACCGAATGCATCCACCTTGTGTGGTCTGGAAGTTGGCGTGTACACACTCACCGTAACCGACTCAAATGGCTGTCAAGCTACATTCACCTACGAAATCACCGCAGATGAATTGACCATTGACGTAGTTGCATCCAACAACCCAACTTGCTTTGGTCAAAACAATGGTAACATTGATATCGAAGTATTCGGAGGTAGCGGAAATTACACCTACGCCTGGTCTTCGCAGAACAGCTGCTTGTTCTTCGGTGCATCAACTCAGGATGTAAACAATCTTCCTGCTTGTCAATACACGGTTAGCGTCGTTGATGAGGTTTCCGGTTGTGAAGTTGGAAGCATTATCACATTGAATCAACCACCGGTAATGGAACTAACGCTGGTGCTTTCTACTTTCCCCGGTGGAACTAATTTAAGTTGTTTCAACTCAAATGACGGAACCATTTCGGCTATCGTAACAGGAGGAACACCTGATCCGATTGCTTTTGCTCCATATGATTACTTCTACAACTGGACAGCGGGTTGCGATGCACAACAAATCGTTAATCCTGCAGAGTTTGGTAATGATGCAAACTCACCCAACCTTACCAATTTGCCTGCAGGGGTTTATGGTATTGAGGTAACAGATGCGAACGGATGTTTGGCAACTACTTGTTTAGATATGCTTGCACCTGATTCAATTCAGTCACCTGCTGTCATTCAAAACATTACGTGCGATAACAACATCGCTTGTATTATCCCGAATGTACAAGGCGGAAGTAACGTCTTCACAAGCTACACATGGACAGGCGATATCGGCGGTAATGCACCTGATGCCGATACGTTGTGTGGACTTGCTGCGGGACTCTATACCTTGACTGTTACAGATACGGATGGTTGTGCTGAAACCTTCAGCTATGAAATAACAGGTGTAGAATTCCCTGAAATTACCATTGGTTCTATTACACCAACGAATTGCTTTAACACGTGTGAAGGTACAGCTGAATTCACAGGCACCGCAGGTGTTGCACCATATACCATTCTGGTTGATGGTGTTTCTCAAAACATCGAAACAGCAGGTATTATCGATAGTCTCTGCCAAGGCGCACACCTCATCACAATTGTTGACGCCAACGGTTGCGAGAACTCGACACAGATTGCAGTAGACAGTCCATCTGAAATTGACATTACAACTACAATACTTGTACAAGAAGCAACTCAGGTGTACAGTCTTCAGTGTAAGGGCGATAGCACTGGATCGATTTTGTCAACCGTATCCGGTGGATTCGAGCCTTATACCTATTCGTGGATTAATTCTTCTAACGAAGTATTATCCGATTCAACACGCGTTGATTCACTTGCAGCGGGCGTTTACACTTTCATTGTAACCGATTCAACAGGTTGCTCGAACTTTGAAGATGTTACAATCACTGAACCTGAACTTGCACTTCTTGCAACACCTACTATCACTCCTGTTGTTTGCCCCGACGCTGCGGATGGCTCTATTTCCGTTGATATTATCGGCGGCTTAGCGCCTTACACGCTTGATTGGGCCGGAACCGGCACCACAGATGGTGATGCAATTCAAGACAATTTGACGGCAGGCAGTTATACGCTCGTAGTTATTGACTCCAACTCGTGTCAATACTCGCTCCCTGAAATTGTACTCATCAACCCTGATCCAATTTTCTTGATTTCGAACAATACAGATCTTTCATGCTACAATGTTTGCGACGGAGAAATTTCAGTGCAAAATGTAGAAGGTGTAGGAGCACAAGATTATACCATTGAGTGGACCTATCTCGATCTAACTCCTCTCTTAACCTTTACCGACTTGTGCGCGGGCGGATACATCTACACAATTACGGATACAGTGAGAAACTGTGTGGTATCAGATACGCTCTCGCTAACAGAACCTACAGCACTAAATGCTGCGCTTAATTTAGTTCCAAACTGTGAGTTCTTCACCCTTGAAGCAGTGGCAACTGTGAGCGGTGGTACTGGTGGATATTCATACGACTGGAGCAATGGCGGAATAACTCAAACAACAGCTGTTACAACAAGTGGTGTATTGGATATTACCGTTGAGGATGCCAATGGTTGTGAAGTTGCGGCAACTCTGGGTTACATCAATGCTAACCCGGGAGAAATATCTATTGCCGGTGTTGCAACAAACACCAGTTGTGGATTATGCGACGGCTCCATTGATATTACATCCTTACTAGGAGGATTTGGAACTTTAACATACCAATGGAGTAACGGTGCTGCAGGATTGAATCCACAATCTCTTTGCGGTGGCACGTATGAAATTTTTGTAACTGACTCTTTGCAATGTCAGGATTCACTGGAGTTCACCATTGATTCTCCGGGCACAATCAACATTACTGTAGAAACAACAGACGTGCTGTGCGCGAGCGAAAGCACAGGTTCAGCTTCAATCTTAGAGGATACACAATCGCTTACTGTAACCTGGAGTAATGATCTTGGTGAAATAATCGGTACAGGAGCCCCAATCAATGGTCTTTCTGAGGGTGACTACACGGTTCAAGCCGTGGATGCAGCAGGTTGCTCTACCGGTGTGCTTCCATTCACCATCAATGAACCTACTCCTTTGAATGTGGTGATTACCCTAAGTGAGTACAGCATTACGCCTGACACCTACAACATTTCTACTCCCGGCGGAAACAACGGAAGTATCAATGTTGAAGTTACCGGCGGAACACCTGCCTATGTCTACAACTGGACTCCGAATTCGATTGCAACCGATGTTTCAAACCCAACGAATCTGAGCGCAGGCGAATTCATTCTTCAGATTCAAGACGCTAACAATTGTACAATCGATACCGTTATTACGCTTACTGAACCTGATGATCTGCAGCTTTACACTGCGCTCTCACCCAATGGTGATGGATTCAACGACACGTATGTGATTGATGGTGTGGTGAAATGTCCGGATAATTCCTTCAAAGTATTCAATCGTTGGGGAAATCTGGTATACGAAAAGAATAGTTATCTCAACGAATGGTATGGCCAAGATAAAGATGGCAACACCCTATCGGATGGTACCTACTTCGTCATCTTCGAAGGCTGTGGTGAAAAGTTCAACACCTACGTAGACTTACGCAGAAACTAATAACTATCGGTACAAAGAATTCATTAAGACAACAACACTATGAAAAAATATATCTTCATCATAGCCCTCTCAATCACCGCTGTCAGGTTATCTGCACAACAGGAATTGATGATTAGTCAGTATATGTTTAATAGCATGATACTGAATCCCGCCTACGCAGGCACACACGATTACTGGAGCACCAGTCTATTGCATCGCAGCCAATGGGTAAAATTTGACAATGCACCTCGCACGCAATTTTTAAGTGCCGACGGTCCCATCTTTGGCGGTAAGGCAGGATTGGGTTTCAACGTGAGTAATGACGCGATTGGAATCACTAACGTTCTTGACTTCAACGCCAACGCGGCTACCAGTGTGAAATTGGGTTCAGGACGTCTCAGCTTTGGATTGCGCTTAGGCATGTCTCGTTACAGTGCTCAACTTACCGAAGCAGTCATCAAAGATGTTGAAGATCCTGTTTACGCCAACAACATCAATGGCACTATGATTCCACGCGTAGGTGCGGGTGCATACTTCTACCAGAGCAACTTCTTTGCTGGTATTGCCATGCCTACCCTATTGTCTGTTGACGATAAAATAAGTTACACGACAACCGGAGTAAACAGCTTCTACAAAAATCATATTTATATGAACGCAGGTGTGGTGTTTACACCTATGCCGGAACTGGCTATTAAGCCAAGCGTTTTGGTAAAGCTTCAGGGCAGCGCTCCAGCAAGTATTGATTTAAACTGTAATGCTCTTTTCATGAACAAGTTTTGGTTTGGGGCAGGCTACCGAGTTGGTGACGCATTAGTTACCATGCTTGAGTGGAACATAACTCCTCAATTACGAATTGGGTACGCGTTCGATTACACGCTAAGCAGCATATCAAAATACAGCAATAACTCGCATGAAGTAATGGTAGGTTATGACCTTGGAAGAGCTTCTATTGTGAAAACTCGCTCTCCTCGCTACTTCTAAATTAAACTGAAAGAGAATTTAACATGACGATTAGTATGAAAAACAACTTCAGAATACTACGATTAACCGGTTTCGTTTTAATGAGTCTTTTGCTTGGCAGTTGTGCATCGCTCTATAACAAAGCTGGAAATGACGCATATAACAACTTGCAATACCAAGATGCTATTTACTATTTAGGTAAAGGAATCTCTAAAAAGGACAATGCTGATTCTCGCCGCAAATTGGCCGATAGCTATCTCAGAGTGAATGACTATCAAAACGCTTTGTCCAACTATGAAATAGCCAGCACCTACACAGATAACTCAGATAAAGATCGAGTTAACCATGCTCGCGCACTTATGGGAGTTGAGCGCTATTCCGATGCTAAAACCATATTGGAAGGTATCGTTAGCCGTGATGCTTCGAATGCCTATGCCAAGAACCTATTGGCCAGCTGCAAAAACGTGAATCGCATGAAGGCCGACTCTTTGAATTATATCATCGAGCCAGTTACTATTCCTGCTGGAGGCCCTGTATACGCTCCTCGCCTTTACAATGGAGGCCTGTTCTTCAGCAGTCCTTCCGGTAACGGTAAGGTGGACCCCTATACTAAGTTGCCTTACACCAATCTTTTCGTTTCGAAAAGAGAGGGTGCCTCTTGGTCGACTCCTCAAGAGCTGAAGGGGATTAACAGCGACTACCATGATGCTGTTGGTACAATTTCACCTGAAGGCAATACAATGGTCTTTACGAGAAGCTTTACGCTTGAATCGGGTACACTGGCAGGAAATGACAATAAAGTGAGCACAACTCAATTGTACATCAGCCGTAAATCGAGCGATGAGACTTGGCTCAATCCGACAGTAATGCCATTCTGCGATAACAAATACATGTTCACGCATCCTACTTTTTCTTCGGATGGTCAAACTCTTTATTTCTCGAGCGACATGCCAGGCGGTTTCGGAGGAATGGATATCTGGAGTGTGAAGATGACTGACAACGTGTGGGGCAACCCCGCAAACCTCGGTGGAAATGTAAACTCTGCCGGTAACGAGGTATTCCCTACTCTCCGTAAAGATGATGAACTGTATTTTTCAAGTGACGTCATCGAGAGTTTAGGTGGCTATGACCTGATGTCATCACAAAATCGCAACGGTATTTGGGAACGTCCTGTACACTTAAGCTATCCATTAAATAGCTCACACGATGATTTTTCAATTGCATGGAATGCCGACGGAACTACCGGCTACTTCTCAAGTGATCGCTATGGAAGCGACCGAATTTTCAGCTTTATCGAAGATGATTCTAAGGTTGTATTCAACGCAATGGTCACAGGTCGCGATAGCAAACTACCCCTAGGCGGAGCGAAGATTATCATTAAAAATCTGACCGATGGAACGGAGCAAATGTATCTGACGGATGGTAATGGAAAATTCACTGCAGAACTTGCTAAAGGAAAAGACTACCAAATGGTGAGCGAGTTGGAAGGTTACTTCAGCCAAACTGATAATTTCAACACACGCGGTAATGAAGATCCTCTGAATAAGATGATTGAAATGGCTGAGCTTTACGTAACAGACACAAATGCAGGGAAAAATGATGCAAATGGCAATAGCAAAAAGCCGAAGGGCATTTACGATTTACCGGACATTCACTGGGACTACAACAAATGGGATATTCGCCCGGATGCAGAGCCATACCTGGATAACCTCGTGAAATTATTCCGCGAAAACAAAGACTTGAAATTCGAGCTGCGCAGTCACACCGATTGCAGAGGCAGCTTTGAATACAACGATGATCTGTCATCAAAGCGCGCAAAGGCAGTAACCGATTACATGGTGAAAAAAGGTGTTCCTCGCTCTATCATCGTATCGAAAGGATACGGAGAGCGCGAACTACTCAATAATTGCACAGACGGAGTGATGTGCGAAGAATCGCTGCATGAGCAAAATCGCAGAACAGAATTCGTAGTTACAGGCAAGAAAAAGAAGTAATCAAACTTCAAGCATTCATAAAGGCGAGTGGCTGAAAAGTCATTCGCCTTTTTTTTTTACTCATTCATTGAAAATTTTACCGGCACGCCAACTTTGCACCATTCGCTCCCAGTAAGGTTTGTAGCCCGGTTCACGCTCCAAGATAAAGAGATTTGTCGTGAATGGAGAATCAATCTTACGAAATGAAAATGATAGAATCGCTGCCTGGCTGTCTTCTCCATAATTCCAAACTTCACCTTCAGAAGATCGTATGACCTGATTTGGATTGCCAAACAACAAGTGAATCATGCCGCGGTCTGTTCGCCAACCCTCAGTGTAGGTCGAAAAATAATAGTTGGCCTCCTCTACGCGCTTGTAAAAAATGCGTATAAGTTCACGAGCATGTTCCTTGTTGCCCGCACATTCTAACCAAAATTGATCGATAAGGGCTTTGGAGTAATTGCTTTTTATAATTTCTTCATGTTCCGCTTTCGTCATAATAAACCTTATTGGCCATTCCAATGCATTCACATCCTTCACCTTCGGAAAAAAACTGCTCGATGTTTTAATAGTTAGCCCTAAACGCTTGGCAACATCATGTGAAAAAAAGTAGACTCCATTTTCAACATCAAAAACATAGCTTCCATCTTGTTGTCGGTTCGGAAGAAGCAATTGTGCTCCTACCAAGCTTGGCTGCTCAGGTTGAGTAGCCGAAAAAGGCGGAGGTGGAAGCTTGATTTCGGAGTTAATCCTACTAAGCGTTGGTGATTCCACACTTGCATTTCTAGCACTGATGACTTGCACCCTTTGACCAGAGCTCACAAAACCGCCAAAAACGGGTTCTCCGGTTTCGAACTTCGTCAACAAATAATTCTGGGCGGAAAAACTACTTTTCTTATCGCATGAAACGAAAGTGGGTTGTGTAAGATTTCTGGATAGATCCGTAAACTCCATAAGCAGATTCCATTCGCCCTCAGCCATAGGAACGACTACTGAACCAAGCAGCCATCCCGGACGATCTTTCGATGACTCCCGAAAAGAAAGTGCTACTGTATCCCGAACAACACCGGTCAAATCACTTATCGTGGCTTTAACGTTTAAGTCCATGATAAAAGGCGCATTCAATTTAGATCGTGTTACTAATAACTCGCTTGAAAACACCCTGAAGAAAACCGTACTCGAATCGGGTTTATGGTGATAAACGACATACTCCGGGTGAATGGTGCGACTCTCCCAATCATAGAGAAATTGATAGGCACCCGTCGACACAACAGCATTTTTGCGGCATCCTGCCATAGCAATAGAAAGTGCAATTAAGCACAATGTCCTACTCAGCTTCCAACTCATTGTCATCCTCACTTTCTGCGGTTTCAACTTTATCCAAGTCTAATGATTTAGTGGCCTTCGCTCCCAATTTCTTCATTTTCTCGGTACGAGCAATGATGTTGCCCCGTCCTGTTGCCAACTTATTAACGGCAAGATCATATGCTTCCGTTGCCCCTTTTAGCTTATTTCCGAGGTCCTTCATATCCAACATAAAACCGACAATTTTGTCATACAACTTTCCACCTTCCTCTGCTATTGCCTGTACGTTGCTAATTCGTTTTTCCTGCATCCAGATGTTGCTTACTGTCCTCAAGGTTGCAAGCAACGTAGTAGGTGAAACAATGATAATGTTCATTTCCCAGGCGTCGTTGTATAACTCCTTATCGCTTTGAATAGCCAGTGCAAACGCGGCTTCGATTGGAGTGAAAAGGATTACGAAATCGGGAGAGTTTAAATTTTTACCGGAAGGGTAATTCTTTTCCCCCAACATTTTCACATGATTTCGAAGACTGGAGATGTGTAGCTTCATCGCTGCCTCTCGCTCAATCTCATTGGTGGCCGAAACCCAGGAGCTGTAGGCACTTAGTGATACTTTGCTATCGACAATCAAATGCTTATCACCCGGTAAATTCACGACAACATCCGGCCTAATCGTCCTTTCCTCATTGTTGCTGGTGCTATGTTGTGTTACATACTCAACTCCTTCTGTCAGTCCGCTTCGCTCAAGGATTCGCTCCAATACCAACTCACCCCAGTTGCCCTGTGCCTTATTATCCGAGCGCAAGGCCTGTGTTAAGTTGGAAGCGTCCTCTGATAGTCGCGCGCTGTTATCATTGAGTCTCTTCAATTCTTCTTTCAGACTGTTTCGCTCCAGTGTCTCGGAATGATACGCTGCCTTTATTCGCTTCTCGAATTCACTCAGGTTATCTTGAATTGGATTGAGCAACAGTTTTATTTGAGATTCGCTTTGTTGTTGCATCTGCTTCGACTTCTCATCGAGAATGCTTTGAGCCAAATTTTTAAATTGATCTTCAAACTTCTTTTGAATATTCTCAACTTCCTTTTTCCATTCCTCCGATTGCTTTTGTGAAGTGGCCAACTCGGTTTGAGCAGCAGACAATTTCGATGTCAAATCAACCACTTTCGCACGCTCCGATGAAAGCTCAACTTGCGCAGCAGTCAATTGATCCTTTAACAAGAGCAGCGCCCCTTGCTCTGAAGATGGAATGTTGGGCTCTCGTTTTCTTAGCACCCAAATAAGAAGGAGAAAAAAAACAGAACAGATAAGTACGATGATAGCAACTTGCATAGGGTAAATATAATGATGGACGATACGATTATTTCAAAAGAAAGGAATAGGAAGAGTTCACATCCTTCCATTCTGACCACGAGTGCAAGAAGTTAATTCCCGATGCTTGCAAGCGGGCGTTCAAGTCGTGATAGCTTCCAGGCCATTCTTGCATAGGACTCAAACCGGCACGAAGCGTATCATGATTCGTGAGGTAATAAACCCCATTTCCATTATCTGATCCAACCCCCTCTTTCCACAGATTCTCGTCGTGCTTGGCGAGGAGGAATGCTTCGTGGTGGAGCCATGCATCGAAATAAGGTCGCAGTTCACCATATCTCTTTCCGTCAGTCCAGAAGACGACAGCACCCGGCGTCGATTGACGCACGTTTGCGATTAATGATTCCAGAAATGAATCAGGCATATGATACGCAGCGTCCAGGCGGAAACCATCCACACCGAGTTTTCGCCAAAAAAGCACTACCTCAATGCATGCATTCAAAACTTCGCCGTTGAAGTGATTGATCTGAACAACATCATTCCATTCGGTGCCCGAAGGCGGCTGCATTTCATTTCGCTCATTCGTGATATACCAACCATCACGCGCTGTCCAGACGTGAAATGGAGAGGTGTGATTGAGAGGCAGATCAAGGACAACACGAAGGCCCGCATCATGACATAAGGCAATCCAACGTGTGGCTTCTGCAATGCTGCCAATCGTTTGGTTCATATTCATGTGGTCCACAACCGCATACGGCGATGGACTATGCGCACGACTCACCTTCATCCAGGGCAGAACAAATACGGTGTTATATCCTGCCTTTGCAATCTGAACAGGCAAGTCCATTGCTTCTGGCAACGTGCCCCCGGCACTTACATGTGGGATTGAAATTTCCAGTATTCGCAAAGGACTGCTCATATCACTCAAAAAAAAGCCCGCCTCAATGAAGCGGGCATTTTAAACTCGTATGTATTACAAAGGCATGAAAGGGAACTGCTTTCCGGGGAAATGCCCGTTCGCTCCCAATTGCTCTTCGATGCGAAGAAGTTGGTTGTACTTCGCAATTCTGTCGCTACGCGAAGCCGAGCCGGTTTTGATTTGGCCGGTATTCAATGCCACAGCTAAGTCTGCAATAGTTGTATCCTCTGTTTCGCCACTTCGGTGACTCATGATGGATGTAAACGAATACTTCGTGGCGAGTTGCACGGCGTCAATTGTTTCAGTAAGCGATCCAATCTGGTTAACCTTAACCAAAATAGAATTGGCAATTCCTTCCTCGATTCCACGGGCGAGACGGCTAACGTTGGTCACGAATAAATCATCACCCACCAACTGAATGTGACCACCCAGGGCTTCAGTGAGAAGCTTCCAACCATCCCAGTCATCTTCCGCGCAACCATCTTCTATGGAAACGATTGGATATTTATCGCACCAAGCCTTCCAGTAAGAAACCATCTCTGAGCTGGTCAACTCTTCACCCGTGCTTTCAAGCACATACTTTTTCTTTTCGGCATTGTAAAACTCCGTGCTGGCACAATCGAGTCCTATGCAAACGTCTTGGCCTGGCTTGTACCCTGCCGCTTCAATAGCCATCATCACGTATTGCAATGCCTCTTCGTTGCTTTTCAAATTGGGAGCAAAACCACCCTCGTCACCTACATTGGTAGAGAACCCTTTTCCTTTCAATACAGACTTCAAATGGTGGAATACCTCCGTACCCATGCGCAATGATTCGCTGAATGTTTCGGCTCCCACAGGCAAGATCATGAATTCCTGAACGTCGACTTTATTGTCGGCATGCGCACCGCCATTGATGATATTCATGAGAGGAATCGGCAGTGTGTTTCCTCCAATACCGCCAACGTAGCGGTATAGGGGCATGCCTACAGTCTCAGAGGCAGCGCGAGCAACGGCAAGCGATACGCCCAAAATAGCGTTTGCTCCGAGAATCGCTTTATTTTCCGTTCCATCTAAGGCAATCATGGTGCGATCGATACCGGTTTGATCGAATACAGATGCACCGACCAGAGCTTCATTGAGCGTACCTGCTACATTCTGAACAGCTTTCATAACTCCCTTACCGAGATATTGCGTCTTGTCCATGTCACGCAATTCAACGGCCTCATGCACTCCTGTGCTCGCTCCGCTAGGAACAGCTGCACGACCGACATGTCCGCTATCGGTATACACTTCTACCTCTACAGTTGGATTTCCGCGCGAATCCAAGATTTGTCGCGCGTGAATTTTGGCAATACTTGACATACTTTTTTAATTCTATTTAGTCGTTTAACTTTTGAGATAGAAGATTAACTGCCATTGAATCTTTCTTCCGCTCAGTGAGCTGCGGCAATCGTTTTACCGCTTGCAATATGGGTGATAAATTGGTCAAACAGATAGCGTGAATCATGCGGACCCGCGCTGGCCTCAGGGTGATATTGAACTGAGAACACCGGGTATTCCTTCAACCGGATGCCCGCAACAGTGTTATCGTTGAGGTGGACATGTGTTATTTCAGCATTTGCAGCCAAATCAATCGATTCTTTCGAAATAACAAATCCATGGTTTTGGCTGGTAATTTCACTCTTACCGCTCATCAAATTTTTGACAGGATGATTGATTCCTCGATGTCCGTTGAACATCTTCACCGTTTTCAATCCTTGCGATAGACCTATCAATTGGTGGCCGAGACAAATACCGAAACCTGGAATACCGGTTTCAATTAGTTCTTTCACCAGCGCAATAGTGGTCGGCATTGCGGAAGGATCACCCGGACCGTTGCTATACATGATACCATCCGGTTGAAAGTCGAGAATATCCTTTTTAGTAGCGCTCATAGGGAATATCCTTAAGTAGCAGCCGCGCTCCGTCAAGCAGCGTAAAATATTTCGCTTAACTCCGAAATCAAGAACGGCGACACGAATTGGTGAAGCAGGATCTCCTGATTCATATGCCTCAGTGCATGCCACATAACTGCTAAGTTGAAGCCCATCCATAGAAGGGACTTCCGCCAACATTTTCTTCAGACTTTCGACTTCGGTTATCTCCGTTGAAATAATACAGTTCATAGCCCCGGCCTTTCTAATGTGCCTCACCAGTGCTCGAGTATCAATATCACAAATGCCTACCACTCCATCTCGCACTAAATAATCTTGCAATGTTCCAATTGGACCTATACGACTGGCAACATCCGAGAATTTCTTAATTATTATTCCGGAAACCTGGCACTTGTTCGACTCAACTTCATCGATATGCACTCCGTAATTGCCAATGTGGGAAGTCGCCATGACCAAAACTTGACCGTAGTAACTGGGGTCTGTGAAAACTTCCTGGTAACCGGTCATGGCAGTATTGAAAGCAATTTCTCCGGAGGCGGTGCCGACATTTCCGCAAGATTTTCCGTGAAATACAGTGCCGTCTTGGAGCAACAACACCGCTTGAGTAGGAATACGATTCATCGGGTGGCGAAATTAAATGAAAGTGAATGGGGGAAAAAAAACTGATTTTTAACAAAAAGCCCGAATGGTTGAAAACGTTTGATTCAGAATTAAAACAATCGAATGATGATATCTCTAATTTCTAGAGTGAAATAAAAATTGCGTGTTCGCTCGAGATGATTACTTTTGCGTAACGAGGTAAAAATTATTGAATTCTACCAAATGAAAAACTCACGCTGGATTATTCTTCTTCTACTAACAGTTGTAGTGCTAGCAACTTCCTGTGCTCGCCGCAGAGAAACGTGCGCTGCTTACAACCAAGTAACCATTCCCGCGGAGCAATAATCAATCGAAGTAGTCAAACTTCACGTATTGCTTTATTTCATTACTGAGACTTTTAGCAACCGGACAATTCAGAGCAGCGTGCTCAAGAACTCTCTTGTCATTTTCGGTAAGGCCTCTGTTTTCGATACTCATGTTGATGTGAATTTCTCCCACCCTGCGCGGATCCGACAGCATCACTTTTACAATCTCTGCCTTTATTTCACCTAAAGCCAGATTCCTGCCCTCTGCCGCGATAGCCAATATCGTTATCATGCAAGTTGCAAGTGATGTGCATAGCAAATCGGTTGGTGAAAACGCCTCTCCCCTTCCGTGATTATCTATCGGAGCATCGGTAATCAAGGTATTACCTGAGCTCAGATGCTGAGCAACGTTTCGTAGCGAACCTTGATAAGTAACTGTCATTCCAGGTTTCATGATCTGAATCAAATTTTGCATCAAAACTACTGCACTCCGATTTGAGTTCATAGAAGACTGCATTACATTTGAATCGCAATGCGTCGAGGGATTTTGATATTCATTTTTGCAATGCTGGCTCACTCAGTATTTGCGCAGCCTATTCCCGAAAGCGAGAGATTACTTTATAAAAAGACGCGTCAGATTGGAATCAACCTCAACACAAGCGGGTATGGAATTGGAGCGAAGTTCGGACGTTATACCGATGCCACCCATCTTTGGCTTTTCGGAGCCGATTTGCTATTTGTCAAGCATGAAAAAGAGACTAAAACCTGGAACCCGGTAAACGATCCCAATGCACGACCCTACTTCTATGGTAAGCTCAACAATTTCTACACGCTGAGAGCTCAAATTGGCAGAACAAAAATTATTACCGAGAAATTAAGGAGAAGTGGCGTTCAAACATCCTACAGCTGGACTATAGGCCCATCACTGGGTTTTACCAAGCCAATTTATTTGGAGATTATCTATATGAATGAACCCAACAACCAGCCGTATATCGAAGTAGAAAAATTCAATCCTGATTTACATTATATCGACAACATATACGGAAGAGCCAGCAGCTTGAGAGGGTTCGATGAATTGAAATTCAAGCCTGGGGCATTCGCCAAATTATTTTTTACGTTTGAGTATAGTAATGAACGCGAACGGTTAAAGGGAATAGAAGCAGGAGCTTCAGCCGATTTTTTCAGCGAACGAATTCCAATAATGGCCATTTACGACGACGACAGCACGAACCCTAAAAACCATCAGCTGTTTCTCATGCTGTATCTCAATTTTTTCATAGGCACCAAATACGATCAGAAGTGAGCGATTCTACTCCAACAACCACCGTTGAAAATACACGAGTGCCAAAGCCAAAATGGCTTCGGGTGAAACTTCCAACGGGAGAAAACTATAGAAAAGTTCGAGGACTGGTTGATCAGCATAAGCTTCATACAATCTGTGAAAGCGGTAATTGTCCCAACATGGGTGAATGCTGGGGGGAAGGCACCGCAACCTTTATGATTTTGGGCAACATCTGCACTCGTTCCTGCGGCTTTTGTGCCGTAGCTACCGGACGCCCCATGGCGGCCGATCCCGGAGAACCTGAGCGAGTGGCAGAATCGATAAAATTAATGGGCGTTAAGCACGCGGTAATCACATCCGTTGACCGCGATGACCTGCCCGATGGAGGATCAACCATTTGGTTCGATACAGTTAAGGCCGTTCGCAGTATTTCACCGGGAACCACGATGGAAACTCTCATTCCTGATTTTGCAGGAAAATGGGAAAATCTACAACGCATCATCGATGCTGCGCCCGAGGTAGTTTCACATAACCTGGAAACAGTCAGACGACTGACCAAGCAGGTGCGCATACAAGCCAAGTACGACCGAAGTCTTGAGGTCTTGTTGAGATTGAAGCAAGGTGGTATGAGAACAAAAAGCGGTGTCATGCTTGGCTTAGGTGAAAGCGAAGAAGAGACTTTCGAAACT
>JBILCQ010000149.1:0-5761 GCA_044353065.1 Flavobacteriales bacterium
CGTATGACGAAAGCCCCTACTCGGAGCTTATCGCCAAACGATTCAATACAAAACATACAGCGATACAACTTAGCGCAAGTCATTTCCTGAACATGGTTCCGGAAGCATTGCAAGCTATGGATCATCCGAGCGGTGATGGTCCCAACACCTATGTGGTTTCGAAAGCCACACGTGAAGCCGGTGTCAAGATGGCCTTGAGTGGCTTAGGAGGCGATGAAGTTTTTGCCGGCTACGATGTGTTTCGCCGTATGAAAGCACTCGAAACCAAACTGTGGTTGAACAGTCTGCCACTTGCTATTCGCAAAAACGCAGGCGCATTGATGCGCGTGGTGAAACCATCAGCCGCTTCCGAAAAAATAGCAGCAGCTCTGGCACAAGAGCGAATCGATTTAGCGCATTTCTATCCGCTTACCCGCCAAGTACTATACGATAGCGAAGTAGACCGACTGCTAAAAAACAGACCGATTGAACGCAATTGCGTTGAGCTTTTGTCACAAGCCGTAAGTGGGACCCGCATGCCTACGCTATCGAAAGTGAGTGTGCTGGAAATTTCAACCTACATGCAGAATGTACTTCTGCGTGATGCCGATCAAATGAGCATGGCGCATGCGTTAGAAATTCGTGTTCCGTTTTTGGATCATCGCCTCATCGAGTTCGTTCTCGGTGTAAGCGACAAACACAAATATCCCCATACTCCAAAAGAGCTGCTGACGGAATCTGTTGGTGATTTGATACCACGCGAGATTATTGACCGACCTAAAATGGGATTCACTTTCCCTTGGGCAGTATGGATGCGCAACGAATTGAAGTCATTTTGCGAGGAACAATTACATGCCTTGCAACAAGTCGAAGTTCTTCAGCACGACGAAGTGATGTCTTTGTGGAAACGCTTTATGGCAGGCGACAAGCGCATTACTTGGTCGCGCATCTGGCCACTGGTCGTTCTCGGACATTGGGTAAAACAACACGATGCACACTAGAAAAAAAATACTCGTGTTCAGCGATTGGTTTTTGCCCGGATATAAAGCGGGCGGACCCATTCGTTCACTTGCCAACCTGGTGCATTCACTCGACTTCGATTTCTGGATTGTGACACGCATTACCGATCACCACAGTGCACAGCCCTACGAAGGCATACAGCCCGGTGTTTGGACTCAACACCGAAGGAACGTGCAGGTTTGCTATGTCAACCAAAAGGAAGTTACCGCTCCATTTGTTAAGAAAATACTTCTCGAGCAATCGTTCGACTTCATCTACTTCAATTCACTTTTTTCTCCCATCTTCACACTGCTGCCCCTGCGCACCGCACGTGCCATGGGTATGGCCAAGCGGTGTGTGCTAGCGCCGCGAGGCATGCTCAAGCCGGGAGCACTTTCTATAAAATCGAAAAAGAAAAAAATCTTCTTGTTCGTTTCTCGACTGCTTGGATGGTTCAATAACATTCGCTGGCATGCCACTAATGAACAGGAAAAAATGGAAATACAGCGTCACTACGGAAAATCATGTCACGTGTTTGTGGCTCCCAATCTGGCTTCCATTATTGAAAGTACCAACGAGATTGCTCAGAAAGAACGTGGCAGCATAAAACTCGTAAGCATTGCTCGTATTAGCGCTGAAAAGGGAATTCGTGAAGCGATTCAATTCCTCAAATCAGCTGAGTTAAAAACTCGTGTCGAGTGCGTTTTTTTTGGTACTCAACAAGATGATCAATACCTGAATGAATGCAAACAACTTGCTTCAAACATGGAAGGAGCCAGGATCACTTTTCCCGGTGAAATCGCACCGGAAGAAATTCCTGCAGCCCTTCATCGCGCGCATTTCTTTTACATGGCAACGTGGGGTGAAAACTTTGGTCATGCCATTGCAGAAGCCCTTCAACACGGCAAGCCGGTAATCATCAGTGATCGCACCCCTTGGCGTCAATTAACGGATGCAAAAGCCGGTTGGGATTTGCCGCTCGACGAGCAGAGTTTTGTCGAAACACTTCGCAAGTGTCATGCGATGTCTCAAGACGAGTATAACGCATGGAGTCAAGGGGCATCCAATTTCGGTCGTGCGCATGCGAACGACCCCTGTCATATTGAATCCTATTATTCGTTATTCGCATAATATTCACGCATCTTTAACACCGTACTAACAAGGCTGGGCTTTACCTTCGGCGCAACTTTCTTCTGCATGAACATCGTAATACTTTCTCGCGACCCTAAGCTCTACAGCACGCGTCGCCTTGTTGAAGCCGGCGAGCAGCACGGGCATAATGTGCGTGTGCTCGATCATCTGAAATGCAATCTCGTTATTGAGAAAAAGAAACCGAAAGTCATTTACAAAGGCGAAGAAATCACGAACGTGCATGCCGTAATTCCGCGCATCGGCGCTTCGGTTACTTTCTATGGAACAGCCGTAGTTCGTCAATTCGAAATGATGCATGTATTCAGCGCGGTTGAGTCGCAAGCGCTTGTGCGTTCGCGCGACAAACTGCGCAGTATGCAGATACTATCACGTGCAGGTTTGGGATTACCCAAAACAGTTTTTAGCAATTACTCCAAAGACGTCGATAAAATTTTAGCTGAAGTGGGAGGCACTCCGGTTGTCATCAAACTACTGGAGGGCACGCAAGGGCTCGGAGTTGTTCTGGCTGATAATGACAAAGCCGCAATCAGTGTTATGGAAGCGTTCAACGGATTGAAAGCTCGCGTAATCGTGCAAGAGTTTATTCGCGAAGCCAAAGGAGCAGACATTCGTGCTTTTGTTATCGATGGGCAGGTTGTTGGCGCCATGAAACGTCAGGCGAAAGAAGGTGAGTTTCGTTCAAACCTTCACCGCGGTGGTACTGCGGAAGTCATCACACTAAGTCGACAGGAAGAGATAGCAGCTATTAAAGCGGCGAAAGCTCTCGGTCTTGGAATCGCGGGTGTCGACATGCTTCAAAGCGATCGCGGGCCACTCATAATCGAAGTTAATTCATCTCCCGGATTGGAAGGCATAGAAGGAGCCACGCAAAAAGACATTGCCGGCGAATTCATTAAATACATCGAGAAGCACGTCGACCACTAGTGCGAGAAAATCGCACGGTCTACTACGTAAGTATCAACCGGGTTCACGCACAACACAGGAATCTGCGCTTCATTCGTGATTACCTGTTGCTCGTAATTGCTGCTGAAGAAACTCATGATACTGTTGTCGTAGAAGTTCATGATGCAGATTAAATCGGCATCAATACCTGCAGAGTATTTCAGCAAATCGCGCACGAAATCATCTGACTTGTTTTCGGTGATTTCCACGTTGTAAGGAATTCCCTTTTCTTCGAGATATTCTTTAGCAAAGATGATATTGCGCTCCAACTGGTTGCGGAGGAACTCGTCGGTTTCGCCTGGAGAAATGAGATGCACTTCAGAGCCGAAATATTTCGCCATATCAGCCACAAGACTGAGCTTCTGTTTTGTTTCCTTGTGAAGATCGAGCGGCACAACGAGCTTTCTGTAGCCATGCTCGCGAATATCGCGCTCCTGAACAACGATGAACGGAACGGAACTTTCAGTAACGATTTTCAATGCACGGCTTCCGGTGAGGAATTGCATACCACGCATACCGTGTGTACCCATGATGATCAAGTTCGCCTCAATCTCTACAGCTACCTTATCAATATCTTCGAAGATGCTACCAATACGAGCAATAACTCCGATTTCAACATTACTTTCTCTTTTAACGCGATCGCGCAGCGCTTCAAGCTTCAAGCGAGCCTCAGCAATCTGCTTCTTACTATCCACAACGTGCATGACGTGAATAGATGCTTTTATGGTGCCTGCCACCAACAATGCATGTTCAATTGCGGTGTCACTCACTTTCGTGAAGTCGGTAGGTACGAGAATTTTTTTGTCGTTGTTCATAAGGATTCAGTAAACACGGCAAATGTACGCACCTGCTGTGCTTTGTGAAAATTCATGACTGAAAATAGTCAAGACAACGGCGAATGAAGCCCTCGGGATCTTCGGCATGTAACCAGTGACCTGCATTCTGCATCGAATCAAATTGAGCATTGACGGCTAGTTCGCGAATGGAAGCATGATCTGCCTCAGCTACATAATGACTTCGCCCGCCGGTTAAAAAGAGCGCGGGAGTGTCGATTCGTTCGTGCGGCAGGGCAGCCATTAAGTGAGCTCGCTCTTTAAAAAGCACTTCCAGATTAAAGCGCCATGCGAGCAATCCCGGTTCTTTCCAATACAGGTTTTTCAGCAGAAACTGAAGTGTTCCCTGATCCGACACAAATGCCGAAAGCCGCTCCTCAGCATCCTTGCGCGAAGGGCAATTCGACACATCGACCGCAAACAATCCTTGAAAAACTTGATCATGATGCGGTGGGTAAGCCTTCATTCCCATATCAGCCACCACCATGCGTTCAATCAGAAAACCATACTGTTGTGCAAAACGCATGATGGTTTTACCTCCCATGGAATGGCCAATGAGTCGCACGTCGCGCAAACCCTGATCAGCAATCAGATCGAACAGGTCGTGCGCCATGATATCGTAGTTCATTTCATCTGCATGCGGAGAGTGCCCGTGATTGCGCTGATCAACCAGATAAACCGTGTGGGATTGAGCGAAGATTCGGGCATGGGTTTGCCAGTTGTCGGAACTGCCGAATAATCCGTGTAAAATGAGCAAAGGCGGGCCTTCACCCATGGTTCGGTGAAAAAGGTTCATAGCGCCAGCAGTTCTCGTTTATAGAGATTCACCGTATTTTCTAGTCCCCAATACAACGAGTCGCTTATCAGAGCATGACCTATCGAAACCTCTAGCAGATTAGGCAAGCAATTCGAGAAATAACGCAGATTCTCGAATGATAAATCATGACCGGCATTCAGACCCAATTGATGTTTTTCGGCTTCCAGGGCAGTAAGCACGAAAGATCGAACTGCTGCTTCCCTATCCTTCTCGTATCCTGTTGCATAGGACTCTGTATATAATTCAATTCGATCTGTTCCGGTTGCTGCTGCTGCAGGTACAAGCTCCGGAACCGCATCGAGAAAAATGCTCACGCGTATTCCCACCTTTTTCAAGTCGGCGACTACTCCCTTGAGAAAATCTTGATGGTGCACAACATCCCAACCCGCATTGGAAGTGATAGCTTCGGGCGGATCGGGCACCAAAGTCACTTGATGAGGCTTCACTTCCAACACCATGGCAAGAAAGTCGGCCGATGGGTAGCCCTCGATATTGAATTCCGTTGTTACTGCATCCTTGAGCAGATAGACGTCACTTCGGCGAATGTGTCGTTCGTCGGGGCGCGGATGCACTGTGATTCCATCGGCACCAAAACGCTCGAGCCTGCGTGCTGCCTCGATTACATCCGGCACTTTCCCTCCTCGCGCGTTTCGCAGTGTGGCTATTTTATTGATGTTGACACTCAGCTTTTTCAT
This sequence comes from Flavobacteriales bacterium, assembly GCA_044353065.1. Taxonomy (GTDB): domain Bacteria; phylum Bacteroidota; class Bacteroidia; order Flavobacteriales_D; family Sanyastnellaceae; genus JAIBBG01. Next base: position 5,418 of record JBILCQ010000149.1, read on the forward strand.
GAAATGGTATTGATTGCAAAGAAACAAGCACAGAGACTGACTCAAAACAAGATTTTGGTTTGAATTCAGACCATTCCGTGCTTTCATCGAATGAATGTGAATAAGTTGGCAATTTTTATCGGCTGTATTCGGCGAATGTTGCAACTTTTACTCAGACTGTTTGGTTTAACAGCATGAAACACCCCAAATACATCCAATGATCACGGCCCAAAAACTTATTATTTCCGATGCACCATCAATAAGTGCCGGCGACGAGCCGATGGGCGCGTTAGACTTGATGGATCAATTTCGTATTTCTCACCTGCCGGTGGTAGAGAATGGAAAGCTACTCGGCTTGATTGCAG
>JBILCQ010000007.1:0-18981 GCA_044353065.1 Flavobacteriales bacterium
CCTCCGGAAATAAATGAAAATAGATAGTGCATTCACGGCTATCAAGTAGAGCCAGCAAGTATGAACTTGATACATCATTAGCCAAGTGGCGAGCATTCCCCAGCCCGACATAAGAGCATCAATCAAAGGAAAATTTGCCGAAGTATAGCGCTTCAATCCAAGACCCCATAGAATCCCCAAGCCGGAGCTCAACGCAAAGAGGGCAAGATGTGTCTCGATACTAAGTTGCAACGGCGACCAGCCGCTCTGAACATTGAACCAACCAACCACGGCAGACAGCATATAAACTACTTGAAGAACCGGTTCCGCGTATAGTTTTTCGCGCCAACTGAGAATGAATAAAAACAAGGGACCTAGAATGCCCATCGTGAATGCCCATTCACTCTCATTTATGTAAAGAACCGTAAACGACAGATTCGATAGAACCGCAATCCCTTCCAATATCCGTCGAAGTGAACTATCCGAGGTTGACTGTGTTTTTAAATTCTCTATCAAAACAATTTGTGTTAATCAGGTTGTCAAACTACTTTTAACAAAATTCCAATAAAAACCCCGAAAGATGAAGCAAATCTTTACTCTATTAGTAACAGTACTCGCTTTGCAGCAAAGCCTACTTGCACAACGTAATTGCGGCACCAACGAATACCAGTTGATGCTTGAGCAAGAAGACCCTAGCATTATTCAACGCCGTGACGAAATCGAACAATTCACGCGTGATTACTTAATGAACAACCCACAAGGTGAGCGTGCATTGGTTACGATTCCGGTAGTAGTGCATGTTGTTTACAACACCACAGCTGAAAACATCAGCGATGCTCAAATTCAATCGCAAATAACCGTTCTTAATCAAGACTTCAGAAGACTAAATGCCGACGTTGCCAATACGCCTTCAGCTTTTTCAAGTTTGGTTGGTGATGCCAACATTGAGTTTTGCCTTGCGACCACAGACCCGAACGGCAATCCTACCAACGGTGTTTTGCGCGTTCCAACCACAGCTACATCGTTTGGAACCAACAACACCGTGAAGTCTGCCTCATCAGGCGGATCTAACGCATGGAATGCATCGAAATACCTCAATATGTGGGTGTGTGATATATCAGGCTCAATATTGGGATATGCCCAGTTCCCTGGTGGTTCGGCAAGCACTGATGGTGTTGTAATTGACTATCAATACTTCGGTACAATCGGCACCGCTACGGCACCATTCAACAAAGGCCGCACAGCAACCCACGAAGTAGGTCACTGGTTGAATCTGTTTCATATCTGGGGTGACGATGGCACGGGCTGCACAGGCAGTGACCAGGTTTCAGATACTCCAAATGCCGCAGGGTCTAACGTAGGTTGTCCTGCTTTCCCACGCGTAACATGCAGTAATGGCCCAAACGGCGATATGTTCATGAACTACATGGACTACACCGATGATGCTTGTATGTACATGTTTTCTAATGGACAAGTAGCTCGTATGCAGGCTTTGTTCGCGAGTGGCGGTGCAAGAGCTTCTCTCTTAACCTCCAACGGATGCGGTATTGCTGGCCCGGCACCAACTTGCAGCGATGGCATTCAAAACGGAACTGAGACCGGTATCGACTGCGGTGGATCATGCGCTGCATGCCCATGCAATGGCACAAGCCTTACTCTTACAATCATCTTCGATAACTATCCAGCGGAAACAGGCTGGAATATTCGGAATAGTGCCAACTCAATTGTAGCCTCAGGCGGACCTTATAGCGGTCAAACAGCGGGATCAACTCTGAATGTTCCACTATGTTTAGGAAATGATTGCTACACCCTCACTTTCACCGACACCTACGGCGATGGAATGTGTTGTACGTATGGAAATGGAAGCTACCGCCTAATCGGCCCCTCAGGCACATTGGTATCGGGTGGTACATTTACTACAAGCCAAGCAACCCAATTCTGCGTTGGCAGCACGCCTGCTCCAACCTGCACGGATGGTATTCAAAACGGAAACGAAACTGGCATCGACTGCGGTGGTTCATGTGCTCCATGCGTTACACCTTGCACCGTAACAACGGTTAACTCCAACAACTTCGAGGCAGGTTTCGGTATCTGGACAGATGGAGGTACGGACTGCGCTCGTATCAGCGGCACAACATCACCCAGCGGCACATGGGCTATTCGCCTGCGCGACAACACGAGTTCATCTGTGATGTCTACAACAAATATGAATTTGGTGAATTACAACGAAATAACCGTTAGTTTTAAATTCAGAACAATCAGTTTTGAAAACGGCGAAGATTTTTGGGTGCAACTTTCTACAAACGGCGGAACCACCTACACTACCCGCGCTACGTATGTTGCCGGAACCGGATTCGCTAATAACACCGTGTACACCGTTAATGTAGTAATCCCCGGTCCATTCACCAACACTACTCGCGTGCGCGTACGCGCCGACGCTTCAGCGGATGATGACGCTCTGTACATCGACGATATGGTTATTACAGGTTGCGCAGTTGCTGCCCGTGAAGCCGCACCTGCAGATGCTACTATTCTCAACAATTCGGTTGAAGCCATTTCATCGGTGAACATCTACCCAAATCCGGTAGCGGATGCACTCTACATCGACTATATCCTTGCTCAAAGTGGCACAGTCGAAATTAGCGTTCTTGATTTACAAGGCCGTGTAATCGAAAAGAAGTCACAAAATCTTCAGGAAGGCATGCAACACCAGGTCTACGACACACAAAATCTTGCTGCAGGGTCCTACCTGATCATGGTAAGTAACAATGGCCAGCGTTCGGTGAAACGCTTTATGGTGCAGCGATAGTGAATTGATTTTGTGCGGCAACACCAACGTTGTCGTAAGAAGTTTCAATAAAAAAACCCTCGATTAATCGGGGGTTTTTCTTTTGAATTATATACAATTATGCGTGTTGAACCTTGTGAATGAAATCCTCGTATCCAATCGCGATTTCATTCAATGTGCACTTCTCCTTCACCACCGCTATCATCTTTTCCTCATAGAGGAAGTCGTACACGTTTTTCGCCTCTTCCTTCTTGGCCAATGTCTGCTTCGCAAACTCGGTGAGCATTTCATCTTCCATCGGCAATCCGTATTGCGCATAGCGAGAGGCAAGAACTTGCTTCACGTGTGTCATGGCATCTTCCGGACTCACGCGCAATTCGTACTTGCGAATGATTTTACCTTCGATTAATTCCCAGCGCAATTGAGCAGCGTAGAACGGATAATCGTGCTCTACCATTTCAACGGTTACCGGTTTTTCATTCGTGAGTTGAATGTAGCGCTTCAAAAAAGAATCGGGCAATTGCGGGTCAATGCTGTCGGTTATCTTTTTGGCAAACTCGCGCTTGAATAGAAAATCAGAATCGCGTGAAAACATCTGCTCCAGGTCGGCTTTCACTTTCGTGCGCATTTCCTGCTCCGCATTCACCTCGCCCGGACCGTATAGTTTGTCGAACAACTCCTGATCAACAGCGTGTGGTTCGATGCGCTTAATCTCATTCACCTTCAATTGAAATTTAGAGGCCAAATGATGAACGTCGTGATGCGTAATACCCAGCATTTTTGCCAGGTCCTCGTGATTCTCGGTTAAGTGATGCGGATCAATTTCCACGATGCTTCCCACAGACAATCCAACAAGTGTCGCTTTTGTTTGAGCGTCTTTTACAAACTCAATGGAAACGGTGGTCTTGTTAGATATGCCACCTTCCTTCAACACGCCACTCTCTGCTAGTTCGTTTAATTCCACCATCAACATGTCTTCCGCCTCACTGGTTTCCGGATCTGACATTTTACCATAACGACGGGCCAAATCTTTCACCTGACGGTTAATGAGCTCTTCGCTCACATCTACTTTGTAATAATCGAACGTGAGTGATGATTTCAAGTCAACGTCAATAGCAGGAGCAAGGCCTAACTGATAGGTGAATTTGAAATCGCCCGGATTGTCCCAGTTGCCAACTTCCGCGTTATCTGCAGAAGGGATAGGGCTGCCAAGCACTTCGATTTTATTTTCCGACAAAAACTTGTAGAGATTGTCTTGAATCACTTGATTGATTTCTTCAGCCAGAATGCTCTTTCCGTAGCGCTGCTTAACGAGCGACATAGGCACGTGCCCCGGGCGGAAACCGGGCATCTGCATTGTTTTACGGTGTTTCTTTATAGCGTTGTCGACACGTTCCGTGTAGTCGGCCGGTGCAATATGAATGTGCAACTCGGCATTGAGAGTGTCGATGTCTTTTCTTTCGATATTCATGTTGAACGATTTGTAGGTGATTTACCGCCTGCAAAAAGCGGGGGCGCAAAACTAATGCACGGAGGCCATTTGTACGTAATGCAAAAATTGAGGTTTGAGATTGAAATGCTGTGTGTATATTCGCGCCGCCTTGCTTGCGGGCGTGGCGAAATTGGCAGACGCGCCAGACTTAGGATCTGGTGCCGCGAGGCATGGGGGTTCGAGTCCCTCCGCCCGCACAACGAAAATTCCGGCTTTGTCCGGAATTTTTTTTACCTCCTTATGCCACAAGGAGTTTATTACAATCTCTTATCTTGGCCGCGATGATTGCACGTATTTCCGCACTCTTGGTATCACTTCTTTTAGCCAAGTTGTCGCTGTCCCAGTTCAACGATAACTCAGGAGGCCGCTCTACCGGCATGGCCGGTTCTTATGTCGCGTTGAGTGATGGCTGGAGTGCCTTTCACAATCAAGCAGGTTTGGCCGCTGTGCAATCGATTGATGCGGGTATGTACTATGAGAATCGATTCGGATTAAATACGCTGAGCGATAAAGGTTTTTTTGTAGCTGCTCGATGGGGCAAGGGCGTTTTTGCAGGCAGTTATCACAGCTTCGGTTATTCTGAATTCGCCTCTTCAAAGGGAGGATTGGCCTACGCCATGGGACTCGGTGAAAAGTTGGATGTCGGTATTCAACTCAACTACTACGCTGTTCGTCTCGGCGAGAATTACGGACGTGCGATGGCTGTGAGCGCAGAAGGTGGTTTCCTCTACCGACTCAACTCGAAGTTGACACTGGCGGGGCACATAAGCAATCCCAATCGCGCAAAACTTTCGGATTATCTCGACGAGCGCATTCCGGCTGTATTTCGCATGGGTGGAACCTACCACTTCTCGAAACAAGTACTGCTCACCGCCGAAGTTTACAAAGACACTCAATTCGATCCGGCAGTGCGAACGGGACTTGAATACCGGATAACAGAATCCATTGCCGTGCGAGGTGGATTTGCCTCTGCTCCTCGACAGTTCACGTTCGGTTTCGGATGGAAGCTGAGTCAATGGATATTCGATATGGCTGCTGCGTATCATCCGGTGCTTGGGTTTAATCCTCACGTTTCATTCACCTACTCGGGCGCCAAGGAAAAATGATTCGGTTAGCAACGCATAGTGTGCTGAGAACAGCTGCTTTTTTGTTGCTGTTTGTTTTGTTATTTAAACAATCGGCAGCTCAAACTGATGAGCAGAAAAACTCCATTATTGAACAGCGCATCGAAGAAATTGCCAACTCACTCGATGAAGGCCAAGAGCTGGACTATACCAATCTTTTCGAAGACCTTGCCTACTTCTACGAACATCCGCTCAATTTGAATTCAGCCGATGTGGATGAGTTGAGAGAACTGCATTTACTGACCGACATCCAAATTGCCAATTTGCAGAAACATATTGCTCGCTATGGCAACTTGAGGAGTATCTATGAATTGCAGGCTGTAGAAGATTTCGACCTCCCAACTATTCGCAACATCACCTGGTTCGTAACGGTTGAACCTGTGCTTAGTTTTCAAGACTTCAGCATGGCGGAGTTTTGGCGCGAGGCCACGCACGATTTGTTCATTCGCTACAAGCGAAACTTGCAACTACAGGAAGGATTTGCTCCCGATCCTGAAACGGGAGTGCTGGATTATGCCGGGTCGCCCGACTATCTCTACTCGCGTTATCGTCTAAACTACAAGAAAAGTTTTCGCGCCGGATTCACGCTGGAAAAGGATGCGGGCGAATCGCTTGAACAGGGACCTGACTTTTACAGTGCTCATGCGATGTATAGCGGGCAAACTTGGTTGAAGCGTTTCATAGTGGGTGACTTCCAGGCACTCTTTGGTCAGGGATTGACGTGCTGGAATGGATTGGCCTTTGGCAAATCGCCCTTCATTTCAAACGTAAAGCGCAATGGCATTGGTTTGCGCCCATATTCAAGCGTTCAGGAAACGAATTTCTTTCGAGGCTCGGGTGTCACAATTGGTAAGAGAGATGTTGAACTGACTGCGTTTTTCAGCGATAAGCGAATCGATGGCAATGCCGATGACTCGGCAGACAGCGTTCTCACCGACGATGAGTTCATTGTTTCGAGTTTGCCTCTCGGCGGCTTACATCGCACACAGAGTGAAATAGCCAATAAGAATTTGGTGCGCGAACAGGTGTATGGCGCCAATGTGAAGTATACGCATCGCTTGTTTTCGATTGGCTTAACCGGAATTCGCACCGGAATCAATGCCACCTTGTTGCCCGACATGGACCTTTATTCCATGTATCGATTCTCCGGTTCAGAAAACACCACGATTGGAGCCGATTACCAGGCGGTGCTTGGCAATGCGAATTTCTTCGGTGAAGCTGCTCGCAGCGCCAATGGCGGATTTTCAATGGTAAATGGTTTGGTTGCAGCGTTGCATCCAAGTCTCACCTTCAGTGCGGTTTGGAGATATTTCGGGAAGGATTTTCAAAACACCAAGGCCAATGTGTTTGGAGAAAACAGTCTCACAGCCGCCAATGAGCGAGGGCTGTATACAGGAGTTCAAGCCAACTTGTCGAGCAAAATAACGTTGACTGCTTATGCCGATTTAGTGCGTTACCCTTGGTTACGCTATCGGGTGGATGGGCCAAGCGTAGCGACCGATTACCTCGCTCAACTCAATTACAAGCCAGACAAAAAGAATGAGATTTACCTGCGCTATCGCCGCAGAGAAAATGTGCTCAACTCTTCACTCGAAGGAGCTGTCATCACAGCTCCGGCTGCAACGTTGCAGGAAAATTGGCGCATCAATGGCTCGTATCAAGTACATCCAAATGTTCAATTGCGCTCACGAGCAGAGTGGTCGTTGTTTACCAAGGAAAATGAGAATAGTCGGGGATTTGTGATTTATCAGGATGTGAATTACAAGCGACTGGGTTCGCGTGCAACATTCACGCTGCGTTATGCCATCATGGATTGTCCCGATTGGAACGCACGCATTTATGCCTATGAAAACGATGTGCTCTATGCATTCAGTATTCTACCCTATACAGGCCGTGGCTCGCGGGTGTATGGGATGGTTAAATGGGATATCACTCGGGGCGTCGACCTATGGGTGCGTTATGGAGCGTTCTTGTATAATCAAACCCGAGTCGTAACGAGCGATACTGCCGAGCCAACCGAGCTTATCAAGTCGGATGTCCACATCCAACTTCGACTTCAATTCTGATTTTTGGATTTATTAGCCAATTACTGTTGATAAACTTGGGTTTGCATGTATCTTTGCCATGGTTCTTCCGTAGAACCATGCAATACGTTTTAACAATGAAGAGAATTTTTACATTGCTTGTATGTTTGATTCTGATAGCCGGCACGCATGCCAGCGCTCAGAGCAGCGTGCAGCATCCTATCTCTTCAGCTCGCATTGTGGGGGTTGACGGACGTATAGAGTTAGTGTTTGAAGACCCGATTACGGAAGCTTTCACGATTAGTGTCTTGGATTTAACGGGTAAGTCGATTTTTACGCAGACTCACCAGCATTCGTCAGAACCATGTCAGTTCGTCGAGATTCCGGTTGAGAACCTAAGACGTGGTATCTACATGGTACGTGTGGCAGGGAATGACGGAAAAACGAAGACCTTGAAATTACAGCGGAACTAAATTACATCAAGTATATTCGAAAGAGCCATCTGATCGCGTTCAGGTGGCTTTTTTGTTTTACTTCACTTGACGGATTTTAACGAGCGGACTAAAGAGATACTCATGTCGCGTCGATTCTTCGAAACAACGATAGCGCGTGCGCAATCTTTCTCCCTTGATGAAAACACGATGCTCTCGACCATAGATGAAACGCGAATTGTGAGGAATGTCGTCGAGCAATTGAATATCGGGATGGCTTTTTTTGTCGTAGCGTGCCAGTGTCTTGGAAAGATGAATATCGGCGCATGTTGATGCCGCAGGGTTGGCTAAGTAAGAAGCAATGGCCTTGGCCACTTCATCCGGAAAAACGTTGCGGCGCAAAAAAGGTCCTAGTGTCTGTTTGAAATACCCTTTCCACTCGGCTCCATGCGGCTTCACTTTATCGCGATGATTGACGTACGTTATCAAATGCGCGAGCTCGTGCATGAGGGTGATGAGAAATGCATATTTGTTCAGATTCCCATTTACGGTTAGCACGTGGCGTCCACTGCGAGGGTCGGCAGTGAAATCGCCGAGCTTCGTGGAACGTGGCTCTGTAATGACCAGATGATGCGGATACTCGCGCAACTTGTTGCACGCGAGCGTCAGCGCTTCTTCCGGCAAAAACGATTTAAGGGCGGCTTCCAGGTCGGTGCTGTTCTTCATGCTCCCCGTTGTGTGAGGTCCATTCGATGCGATCTTCCCACTTCGGACACGTATTGCAACGACGCTTCTTGTTGGTAGCACATGCCGATAAAGCAACTGTGGTCAATAATATCGCAAGCCCGATTTTCAATTTGAGTGTCATAGATTCGCAACTTTAAGTGCGAATATACAGGTTATCATGTCAGACAGTTGGACCCATATCATATTGCTCATTGTCGCGCTTCTCGGCTGGATTCGGATGGCAACACCACTGCTTGCACACATGGTTTTTCTTTCTGAAGGTGATTTCCGTTGGCCGTTAATCGGGTGGTTTACGGGAATAACATTGTGCATTTTCCTCATCAAATTCAGTTTTTTCAGTCTTGCCGGATGGCCTTCACCCGGCACGTGGTCGAGCCGGTTTTTTTACCCCGTGTGGTTGTTTGCATCGCCGCTTGTGCCTTTCCTGCGTGAGTTACGGGTTAAAAAACATTAACCGCAAAGGCGCAAGGAGAACTTTGTAGAATTTGAATATCTCACGTAACAACGAAATATCCTCCCTTGTAATTTCTCTGCGGCTCTGCGGTTAAAGAACCCCAAGTCGATTTCATTCACTTACAGTTGTGTAAAGCCCGCGAGAATTCTCCTTTCAAATTGAACTCTTTGCTGTAGGTTTGGGTGCGATGTCGTCGGTTTATTTTCATATAGGCAAGTACTTTCTTCTCATGGTGAACACCTTCACCAAACCGGAGAAGCGCAGAATCTATTTCAAGCTGATTGTACAGGAAATAGACAAGATTGGGCTTCAATCGCTGGGCATTGTAGCGTTGCTTTCACTGTTCATGGGTGCGGTCGTAACGCTGCAAACAGCGGCTAATATCGACAGTGGATGGATACCTCGTTGGACGATTGGTTTCACTACCCGTCAAACGATGATACTTGAGTTTTCTTCTACCATCGTATGTCTCATATTATCGGGAAAAGTTGGCGGAAACATCGCGTCAGAAATCGGAACCATGCGCATCACCGAGCAGATTGATGCAATGGAGATCATGGGTATTAATTCTGCTAGTTACCTCATTCTGCCAAAGATGATTGCCGCGCTCTTCATCTTTCCATTCATGGTTGTTCTTTCTATGTTCATTGGCATTTCTGCTGGCGCATTTGTTGGCTACACGACAGGGGTTACATCGCTAAATGATTATGAATATGGGTTGCAATATGCATTCGAGATGTGGCAGGTGAGCTATTCCATTATCAAGAGTTTTTTCTTTGCATTCATAATAACCAGCGTGAGCTCCTACCATGGATATTACACGCATGGAGGACCTCGAGAAGTAGGAGCTAGCAGTACGCGCGCTGTCGTTTACAGCATGGTATTGATTCTGATTTCCAATTATGTTCTCACTCAATTGTTGTTGCTATGATTGAGGTCAAGAACATATCAAAAAGCTTTGCTGGCAATGCCGTGCTGAAGAATATTACGACTGAGTTTTATCCGGGAAAGGTAAACTTCATCATCGGTAGAAGTGGCTCCGGAAAATCGGTACTCACCAAATGTGTCGTGGGTTTGATGGAGGTGGATGAGGGCGAGATATTTTTTGACAAACGCAACTTTACCATTCTCGATCGCTGGGATCGCAAGGATATTCGCCAGGAAATGGGAATGCTCTTTCAGGGCAGTGCACTCTTCAGTTCGCTAACAGTGGAAGAGAACATTCTTTTCCCATTGCAAATGTTTAGCACAATGAGCAAAAGCGAAATGCTCGATCGGGTGAATGTGTGCCTGAAGCGTGTGAATCTCGAAGGAAAAAACAAGCTTTATCCGAGCGAGCTTTCCGGGGGTATGCAGAAAAGAACGGGTATTGCGCGCGCCATTGCGATGAATCCGCGTTATTTGTTTTGCGACGAACCTAATTCCGGACTTGATCCGCAAACTGCCATTGTAATTGACAATCTCATTCGTGAAATCACTTACGAATTCAACAGCACTACAGTGGTAATTAGCCACGATATGAATTCGGTGCTGGAGACAGGAGATCATATCAATTTCATTTACCAGGGAGAGCTATCGTGGCGCGGCAATAAAACAGAGATTTTAGACACCGAAAATGAAGCGCTCAATAACTTCGTTTTTCCATCGAAGTTTATGCAGCAGATACGCGAAAAGCTTCGCAAATAAGTTTTTCAGTTCAGTTTTACGCTGTCTCTACCCAGTCACCGTGATCTTTGATGAGTGCTATGAGCTCCTCCACGGCATGCTCTTCGGGAACGTTTTTCTTGACTACATTTTTCTCTTTGTAAAGCGTGATTTTACCCGGACCGGTTCCCACGTAGCCATAGTCGGCATCGGCCATTTCGCCGGGCCCATTTACGATGCAGCCCATGATGCCAATTTTGACACCTTTGAGATGCGATGTACGTGCACGAATCTTCGCTGTGGTTTCTTGCAAATCGAATAGAGTGCGGCCGCAGCTTGGACAAGAGATGTATTCTGTTTTTGAAATGCGTGTACGTGTGGCTTGCAGTATTCCGAAGGCAGTGCTGTTGACGCGCTGCATGGGTATTTCCGGTGCGGAGAGGAAAATTCCATCACCCAAACCGTCGATGAGTAACGCGCCTAAATCGGTTGCGCTATACAGCATGAATCGATCTTCATTCAAGCCGTTGTAGCTGCGCCATACTATAACCGGAGTTTCACAGCCGGCATTCATCAGCGTGAAGAAGGCGGCACGTTGCTCTGCCATGCCATGTTCATGCGAGGTGGTCAACACCAAAACAAGATGGTTGTATTTCTTGAGTTCGTCGATGTTTGGTGCGGTTAAATCTTGCAGCGATGCGCGCACAAACACTAGGTCGGATTGTGGCAATGAGTTGAGCTCATGCAGGCCAACAATCGGATAGCAACGATCCTTCTGTGCATGTTGTTCCCATTGAGTGCGATCGAAAATGAGCCCAAGCGTGCCGGGTATTTCAAAGTCGATCTTATTCGAACCGCAGTAGATGTAGTCGCATGCCATATCGGTGAGGTTCCACTTATCGAGTGGCACGGAATAGTTGCAACCAACGGCAAATAAGCTCGCGGCCGTGATTTCTTCTCTGTGAGAAAAATCCATGATTACACGCGGCACATTCTTGCCTCCGATGTTCGATATTGTTGCGCTGTTTCGACGCGTATATTCAAATGGATTAATAGGTGAAGGAACTTCGTCTATGGCCGAGTGGCCTGTCCGTTTTTCATATCGCTCAGCCAACATGCGAGCAACCGGAATTTCCGCTTCTGGCGCTTCAGTCAATGAGACTCGTATGGTGTCGCCCAATCCATCTTCCAGCAAAGTACCGATGCCAACAGCGCTTTTGATGCGACCATCTTCACCATCGCCGGCTTCGGTTACTCCTAAGTGCAACGGGTAGTTCATGCCCTCTTGCATCATATGGTTTACCAACATACGATACGCTTGCACCATTACTTGTGCGTTGCTTGCCTTCATCGAAATCACGATGTCGTGAAAATCATGGTCGCGGCAAATGCGCAGAAACTCCATGGCGCTTTCAACCATGCCAAGCGGGGTGTCGCCGTATCGAGAAAGGATACGATCGCTAAGAGAACCATGGTTAGTTCCGATGCGCATCGCTGTTTTGTTTTGCTTGCACAAAAGCACCAGCGGAGTGAAACGTTCGCGAATGCGCGCCAACTCGGCGATGTACGTTTCGTCGGTATACTCTATTTCTTCAAATTTCTTCTTGTCGGCGTAGTTGCCCGGGTTTACGCGCACCTTTTCGACAATACCCGCAGCGATTTCGGCCGCATTAGGCGTGAAATGGATGTCGGCTACAATGGGAGCGGCGTGGCCCTTTTCACGCAATCCTGCTTTGATGTTTGCCAGGTTTTCTGCCTCATTTTTACTGGGTGCTGTTATGCGCACCAACTCACAGCCGGCCTCAATCATGCGAATACTTTGAGCAATGGTGCCCTCCGTATCCATCGTGTCGGTGGTGGTCATGCTCTGCAAGCGAATAGGATTATCGCCTCCAAAGCCAACGCTTCCAATCATCACTTCACGTGTTCGGAAGCGTTGATATTGGAAGAGCGATGGGCAATAGCGAGGTGAGTTCATGCGCTTATAACAGCTAACCGGGCTTTTAGTTTGTTCAAATGACTAATGACCAGTGACTAGCGGCAGCCAATCAACTAGTCATTAGTCACTAGTCATTGATTACTTATTTGCGTCGTATTTTTTGCCGACGATATCCCAGTTGATCACATTGAAAAATGCTGTGATGTAGTCGGGACGTCGGTTTTGATAGTGAAGATAGTAGGCGTGTTCCCATACGTCCATGCCGAGAATTGGAAATCCTCCGCAGCCGATACCCGGCATGAGTGGCACATCTTGGTTGGCAGTAGAGCAAACATCCACTTTGCCGCCTTTGTGCACGCAAAGCCAAGCCCAGCCCGAACCGAAACGAGTAACACCGGCCTTAGAAAATTCTTCTTTGAATTTTTCGAAACTTCCGAATGCCTCGTCGATAGCAGCTGCCAGCGCTCCCGTGGGAACGTTAGAACCGCCCGGAGTCATGATTTCCCAAAACAAATTGTGGTTGTAAAACCCGCCACCATTGTTGCGCACAGGCATCTTGTCAAAACCCTTCACCAGAATTTCTTCAATCGTGAGGTTTTCCAAGTCGGTGCCTGCAATGGCAGCGTTGAGATTATTGGTATACGCAGCGTGATGCTTGTCGTGATGGATTTCCATGGTTCGCGCGTCGATATGGGGTTCCAGCGCATCGAATGCGTATGGAAGGGGTGCAAGTGTAAATGCCATGATAGATAAATTTTAGAGTGCGAAAATAGGAAGATAGTGACGAGTGACTAATGACGAGTGACAAATGCTGAACACTAGTCATTAGGCACTGGTCATTCGTCATTACGCAGTTAATAACTCGCGTTTTTTACAACCGCAACCGCCTGATTATCCCGTAACATCAAGATATATTTGAGCCGAGAAAGTGTGATGCGTCTGAATAGCGAGCTGTTCGGACTTCGCGCACATCGAAACCACCGGAAAAAACTTCAAGAAGAAACCACGCATGGGCTTATTCAGCTTCTTAACACAGGAGATTGCGATCGACCTTGGCACGGCCAATACCATCATCATACAAAACGATAAAGTTGTCGTTGACGAACCGAGTATCATAGCTCGTGATCGTCAAACGAACAAAACGGTAGCGGTAGGTCGCACTGCGCAGCAGATGCACGGGAAGACTCACGAAAACATCAAGACAATTCGCCCTTTAAAAGATGGTGTTATAGCTGACTTCCATGCTGCCGAAGACATGATTAAGGGCATGATTAAAATGATTGCCAAAGGTCGTGGGTTATTTCAGCCATCGTTGCGTATGGTAATCTGCATTCCTTCCGGCATCACAGAAGTTGAAAAGCGCGCGGTAAAGGACAGTGCCGAGCATGCCGGTGCGAAGGAAGTATATCTCATTCACGAGCCGATGGCAGCCGCGATCGGTATTGGTATCGATGTAGAAGAGCCAATGGGAAACATGGTGATTGACATCGGTGGTGGTACATCCGAGATTGCTGTCATCGCATTGGGTGGAATTGTGACCGACAAGAACATTCGTGTTGCGGGTGATGAGCTTACTCAAGACATCGAAGAATACATGCGTCGCCAACACAACATACTCATCGGTGAGCGCACTGCGGAGCAAATCAAAATCGAAGTCGGAGCGGCATTGCCCGAGCTCGACAATCCACCGGCCGACTACAACGTGCGCGGACGTGATTTGATGACCGGCATTCCAAAAGAAATTGCAGTTTCCTATTCCGAAATAGCGCATGCGCTTGACAAGTCTATTTCAAAGATTGAAGAAGCCATCATGAGCTGCTTGGAGAATACGCCACCTGAACTTTCCGCTGATATTTTCAAGACCGGTATCTATTTGGCCGGAGGCGGTGCATTGTTGAGAGGTCTCGACAAGCGTATCAGCATGAAAACAAAACTTCCCGTTCACGTGGCCGACGACCCGTTGCGCGCCGTAGCTCGCGGAACAGGCATTGCGCTCAAGAACATCAACAAGTTCCAGTTCCTGATGCGCGAGTAATTGCGCCTCTTTTGTTTTCAATACCTAACTAATATTACAGCAGCGAAGCGAAGCGATGAAGAACATACTGGCATTACTGCGTCGGTTTTACCTCTTCCTTCTTTTCCTCTGCCTGGAAGCGATAGCGCTTACCATGTTATTCAAGAACAACCGCTTTCACGGGTCTGAATTTATTCGCCATAGCAGTGATTGGGTTGGAGGAATTTATTCGCAACGAGCGCAGCTGTCCGAGTACCTTCGTCTGGGAGAAATCAATGACCAGCTTTCGTTGGAAAACGCATTGTTGCGAAGTGCCGCTCAGGAAAATTATTGGAATCTGCGCAATGAATCGGATACGCTTCTCGATTCAACTCATGTGCAGCGATATACCTATCGCACCGCTAAAGTGGTAAACGCATCGGTGAACAGGGAAAAAAACTATATCGTTATTGATCGCGGAACGCTCGGTGATATTCGAGCCGACATGGGCGTTATATCCGGAGGAAATATTGTGGGCGTAGTGCGCAGTGCCAGCGAGCACTTTGCCGTGGTGATGCCCGTGATTCACTCCGACTTCAAGGCAAGTGTGCGTCTTCGAAAATCGGGTGCCTTCGGATCGCTCGTATGGCGCGGAGGAAATGCCCAACTCGCTGATGTAATTGATATTCCGAAAAACATTCCTGTAGCGCCCGGCGACACCATTATTACAAGTGGTTACTCAACGTACTTCCCGGCCAATCTTCATGTAGGAATTGTAGAATGGGTGGACGACAGCGACAACGACTATCACCTCATCAAGGTGCGCATGGGAGCCGATTTTCGTAAGCTCGATCACGTTTTGGTGGTGAGCGATATTTTTAAAATGGAACAAGACACTTTATTGAAGAAAGTAGAAGAACAAGATGCTGCAAACAGTAAGCGTTAATATCATACGAATACTCTTCCTAATCCTGCTGCAGGCATTAGTCGTAAGCAGAGTTCAATTATTTGACGGATTGATTTTTCCTTGGATTTACATTTTTGGAATTTTGATGTTGCCATTTGAAACACCTCGCTGGCTTCTCATCGTTTTTGCTTTTTTCATTGGTCTTCTCATGGATTACTTCTCGGGACCAATTGGTTTGCACACATCAGCCTGTGTGTTCCTCGGTTTCATGCAAACCATCGTTCAGCAATTGCTTGCGCCTCGAGAGGGATATGATTTGACGCAACGTCCAACGGTACAGCGAATGGGTCTCGCCTGGTATGTCACATACGCCGGTGTACTCACGGTTGCACATCACAGTTGGTTCTTTTTTCTGGAAGTATTTCGTTTCGCGGATTTCTTCTACCAGATCCTTCACATTTTGTTGAGCTCATTGGCAACGCTCATTTTGATGACCATTGGCCAATATCTGATATACAATTCTAAAGGCGCACAAGCGTGAATCAATACGACGGCCGAAAGATTACCATCATTCTGATTGTTTGCGTAATCGCAATCGTGTACATCATTCGTTTATTTTTTCTGCAGGTCGTCAATTCAACGTGGAAGGAGCAAGCCACAGCGCTGACAGAAGAGGAAATTCCATTGTATCCGCCGCGCGGAATTATTTACGATCGAACCGGCAAAATGCTGGTGACCAACCAAACGGTTTACAACCTCATGGTGGTGCCGAAGAAAGCGGGAGCGTTCGATACAACTTCTCTTTGCAAACTGCTGCGAATCAAAAAGGAGGACATCGATAATTTATTCGCTAAGGCGAGAGCGCGCGGTGAATTTCACCGACCTCAGCTTTTAGTTGAACAAATTACACCGAGTGATTATGCGGCCATGTCGGAGCAACTCTATAAGTTTAAAGGATTCTATGCTGAATCGCGCACGCTCAGAGTTTATCCGCAAAGTGTTGGTGCTTTGTTTCTCGGCGACGTTGGAAAAATTTCACCCGAAGAGTACAAGAAAAACCCGTACTACACCAAGCAAGAATACCTCGGTAAAAGCGGGATTGAAAAGGCATACGAAGAGGAGCTGCGCGGTATAAAAGGAATCAACTATGCCTTTCGCGATAACGTAGGTAACATCCGAGAGCAAGCCGGCGACAAGGAAGACAAACCCGCCACACCGGGCACTGACTTGGTGTGCACGATGGATGCGGATTTGCAGACGTATGGCGAAAAGCTCATGCAAAACAAGCGTGGTTGTATTGTGGCCATTGAACCATCGACAGGAGAAATTTTAGCAATGGTTTCGGCTCCAACGTACGATCCCAATTTGCTGGTTGGACGAATTCGCGGACACAACTTTAATGCGCTTAATAACGATCCGCAAAAACCACTTTTCAATCGTGCTACTCAAGCTCAATATCGCCCGGGTTCCATTTTCAAGTTGGCGCAATCGCTGACAGCATTGCAGACTGGCGCAATCACGGCTCAAACCCGCATTCACTGTAATCGGGGAGTTATTGGATGCCACGGCAATCACAGCAACGACGATCTCGAAATGGCAATCGTTCATTCGTGCAATCCATACTTTAGGGAAGTGATGCACCGCATGGTTGAGGCAAATCGCGACAAGAGCAGTCGATTTAAGGATGCTCGTTTAGGCCTCGAAATTTGGCAGGGTTACATCAAGCAATTTGGTTTTGGAACCGACGTGCATTGCGATATACCTGGAGTGAAAACAGGCAGTGTGCCCGGTGTTTCGTTCTACGATAAATGGTATGGAAAGGAGCAATGGGCTTTCAGCACAATCTATTCACTCAGTATTGGAGAAGGTGAAATGCTGGTGACACCTTTGCAAATGTGCAATATGGCATGTGTCATTGCCAACAAGGGTTGGTATGTGCCGCCACATACCGTAAAACAAATCGGCCTGGGTGGAATGCCCCGTGAGGAATACATGAAGCGTTACCAGCTCGACATACAGCCAGACTATTTCACGACAGTCATCAACGCCATGGAAAAGGTTCTACAACCGGGAGGAACAGCGTGGCGCGCAGCTCCGAAGGATATTGTCGTGTGTGGTAAAACAGGAACCGTTCAAAATGCCGGAGGCAAAGAAGACCATGCGGTATTCATCTGTTTCGCTCCGAAAGAAAATCCGAAAATTGCTGTTGCAGTGTACACCGAGAATGCGGGGTTTGGTGGAACGTGGAGTGCGCCGGTTGCGACACTGCTCATTGAGCAATACCTCAACGATACCATCGCGGAGAGCAGCAAAGACCGCGAGAAAACAATACTGGACGCTAACTTCCTCGACCGATGAGCTCACTACGCCAACACCCGCTGGCCAATGTTGATTGGTTAACCGTAATAGTCTATGCGATTATGGTGCTGTTTGGTTGGATGAATATATACAGCGCGGCTGTGGTCGACACCAACCCGAGTCCTTTCGATATAAGTCAAGAGTATGGAAAGCAATTCATGTTCATTCTCATCAGTGCTTTTCTGGCTTTTCTGATCTTATATATGGAGGGTGAGTTCTTCAACAAGTTTGCGATTATTATTTACTCCGTCTTCATTTTACTGCTCGGACTTGTGCTCGTGGTTGGTACAACGGTAAACGGAGCCAAGGCGTGGATACAACTCGGCGGCTTTGCATTGCAGCCGGCAGAGTTTGCGAAGATTGGAGTGGGGCTTATGCTCGCCAAGTATATCTCCAACACCAAGACACGATTCAATAGTTGGAAGCCACGTTTTATGGCCGGACTCATCATTGGCTTGCCTGCCGTACTCATTTTGTTGCAACCCGACGTAGGGTCGCTTCTCACGTTTGTCGCTTTTATTTTAGCGTTGTATCGAGAAGGACTTTCGGGTAACATTCTCATCATTGGCCTGGGCGCTGTCATCTTTGGAGTCCTCAGCATCATTACCGGATTCAACCGCATCGACTATCCTTATTTTGGTGAGCAGAGCGGTGTGTTCATTCTCATGTCGATTGTGTTTGTGATAGGAACCATTTTTATGTTTCTCATTCGAAACTTTGTGGTTCCACGCAACAGAAGAAAGCTATATCTGATTGCTTTTCTCTCAACCACAGCCGCATTGGGCTTTAGTTATTCTGTGAATTTTCTGGTAGATGGAGTTTTGCAGAAGCATCAGAAAACGCGCATTTATGTAACGCTTGGCTTGGAAGAAAAGGAGGAAGACCGGGATGCTATGCTTTCTGATACAGAAAGCGCCGATGCAGCTGCAGTGACTACTAAAAAGAAGGATGATCCGGGCTACAATGCACGTATGGCTAAAATTGCCGTTGGCAATGGTGGACTTATTGGGCAGGGCTACATGAAGGGGCCGATGACGAAAAACAAGTATGTGCCCGAGCGTTGGACCGACTTTATTTTTAGTGTGATTTCGGAAGAGTGGG